>JBDKRF010000463.1:0-7046 GCA_039683525.1 Clostridiaceae bacterium | reverse complement strand
GATCCTCGTCTTCATGGATTCTCCTCCAATCCGCCAAAGCGGCGAGAGCGGCTCTGATAGGTGCGCAGCGCGTTAAGGTACGCTTCGTCCGAGAAATCCGGCCAATATTCCTCCGGAAAGAGAAACTCGGCATAGGAGATCTGATAGAGCAGGAAGTTCGAGATCCGCTGTTCTCCGCTGGTGCGAATGAGTAGATCGACCACCGGTTGGCCGGAGGTGTAGAAATTGCTCTCCAACATATCAGCGGTGATTTCGCTTTTGCCTTCCGTAATCGCCTGCCGCATAGCGAGGTTGGCCGCACGCAGAATCTCTGCGTGGCTGCCGTAATTGAGCGCGATATTCAGGTTCAGACCTGTGTTGTTCTCCGTGCGCTTCATCGCCCGCTCGATGACCGAGCGAACCGTTGGCGCAAAGTCTTCATACGCTCCGATGATGCGAATACGAACATTGTTGGAAAAGAGCTCATCGATCTCCTTGGTGAAGTACTCGATCAAAAGCGCCATGAGCGTGCCGACTTCATCCGAAGGCCGCTTCCAGTTTTCAGTTGAGAACGCGTAGAGCGTCAGCGAAGTGATCCCGAGATCGGAAGACATGCGGATGATGCCGCGCAAGCGGTCTACACCCGCGCGGTGTCCCGCACTGCGCGAGAGCTTTCTCGCTTTCGCCCAGCGCCCGTTTCCGTCCATGATGACCGCGACATGCTTTGGCAGCGCTTCTTTGACAAGGCCGAACGCGCGGATTTCTTCTTCGCTGTATCTTGCCATATTCCCCTTTACAGATCGAGGTGCAGCGCGAAAACACCCTGCACCTCATCATCAATTCTAATCTCTTTCGCTTTGGTCGATCGCCGGGCGCATGAGCATCCTACTCGTTGCCCGGGTCTGTACGAAACACCGCATAGAGCAGCAAAACGCGACCATCTTTATCCAACGTCTGTCGTATCACGCGGGCATCCGTGCCGCCTTCCACGCCTTTTTTGCAGCGCGTTTCTTCCGCGTAAAACGCGATTCCGGCATCGGAAAGCAGCTCTTTCGCTCGTTCCAGCGGTAATCCAATGACGTTCATCAAACGGCGAGGATTTCCTTTTCCTTAGCGGCAAGAATGTTATCGATTTCTTTGCTCAGATCGTCCGTGAGCTTCTGCACCTTTTCGTCAAGAGATTTGCGGTCATCTTCCGTGATGAGCTTGTCCTTCTCTTCTTTCTTAATCTGCTCGTTTGCGTCGCGGCGGATGGCGCGGATGGCAACCTTGCTCTCCTCGCCCTTTTTCTTGACGACCTTGACGAGCTCTTTTCTGCGCTCCTCGTTGAGTTCGGGGAACAGCAGCCGGATCACTTTTCCGTCGTTGGAGGGATTGATGCCGAGATCGGACTTCTGAATCGCCTTCTCAACGGCAGGAATCGCCTTGCTGTCCCATACCGAGATCAGCAGCATGCGCGGCTCCGGCGTGGAGACGTTGCCGAGCTGCGGAATCGGCGTCGGCGTGCCGTAGTAATCGACCAAAATACGATCGAGCAGCTGCGCGTTGGCGCGCCCTGCGCGAAGCCCACCGAGCTCCGATTTGAGCACGGCAATGGTCTTATGCATCCGATCTTTTGTGCTTTCTAAAATATCACTTGCCATGTTCCATTCCTCCTGTACGACTCTTATTTTACTATAGTTCGTGTGAATGATTCAAGCCATATATTCATCGATCTTTGATTACTCCAAAAACAAAAGCGCCTCTTCTACGAGCATGGAGCCGCGTATCAAGGCGCTTGGAATCGTAAGTTATTCTTTTTCGACGATGTGCGTACCGATGGAATCATCCTCGAAAATCTGCTCAATCTGATCGAGTGCAAAGGCGCGAATCGGAATCTTTTGCTCCTTGCAAAGCGTGATCGCTGTGAGATCGGTGGCGCGAAGGTTCTCCGCCACAACGCGATCGTAGCTGATGCGGCTGTAGCGGATCGCGTTCGGATCGACCTTCGGGTCTGCGGAGTAGATCGCGTCGATGTTCTTGGCAAGCAGCAGCGCATCCGCGCCGATCTCCGCGGCTCTGAGTGCCGCAGCTGTGTCCGTCGAGAAAATTGGGCATCCGCTGCCGCAGGCAAAGATGACGACCTTGCCCTCGGAAAGCGCCTGCTTTGCGCTTCTTGCAGTAAACGGCTCGCAAAACCGGTCCATATCTACGGCGGACTGCACCACACAGGGAACACCCGCTGCTTCCAATGCATCCTGGAGAGCAAGCGAGTTGATCGCCGTTGCCAGCATGCCCATGTGATCCGCGCGATTGCGCTCCATTCCCTCGGCGCTTCTGCCGCGCATGATGTTTCCGCCGCCGACGACAATGCCAATCTGAATGCCTTTTTGCCGGACCGCCTTGATCTTATTCACCGTACTGAGCACGGTTTCGCGGCAGATAACCGACTGTTCGGAAGAAAGCGCTTCTCCACTGATTTTGAGCAATACGCGATGATACATAGACATTTTCGCCTTTCGAATTGATTTTTGAGTCTTAAAAAAAGGAACACGTTGCCGTGTTCCTTTTGTCTTTAACCCTTGGTCTGGCACATGACTTCTTCTGCAAAGTTGTTTTCACGCTTCTGCAGTCCCTCACCCATTTCGTAACGGGTGAAGCGCTTGACGGTGATCTTTGCGCCGAGGTCTTTCGAGGCCTTCTCCAACAGCTGCGTGATCGTGATCGCGGTGTCCTTGACGAACAGCTGCTCGAGCAGGCAGATTTCCTTATAGAACTTCTCAATGCGGCCGAGCAGCATCTTCTCGATGACGGCAGCGGGCTTGGGCTTCTCTTCGTTGAGCGCCATGTTGCGGTTGATCTCTTTTTCGTGTTCGAGTTCCGCTTCCGGCACTTCTTCACGCTTGAGGTACGTCGGGCGCGCCGCTGCGATATGCATCGCGATGTCGTGCGCAACCAGTTTCATCTCCGCGCTGTCCTTGAGGTTCGCGGGCGCGTCGAGATCGACAATTACGCCGATGCGACCGCCGAGGTGGATGTAGGTATCCACTACGCCTTCATAGCGGGTGAATCTACGGATGCTGATCTTTTCACCGATCTTGGCAACCATCTCGTTGAGCGTGTCGCTGACCGTGAGGCCGGGCGCATAAAAAGCGTCCTGCGCCATGAGCGCGTCCACATCCGCGGGGTTGAACTTTCCAACCTGCTCGGCGAGCTTGTCAACATATGCGTGGAATTCGTCCGTCTTGGCAACGAAGTCGGTATCGCAGTTGACTTCGATGATGACGCCAACGCCGCACTCGGTGCAAAGATAGTTGCTGACAATACCTTCGGCGGCAATACGGCTGGCCTTCTTGGCTGCCGCAGCGAGGCCCTTCTCGCGCAGATAGTCTTTGGCTTTATCAAAGTCGCCTTCACACTCGGTGAGCGCTTTTTTGCAATCCATCATGCCGGCTTGCGTCAGTTCGCGCAGCGCCATTACGTCTTTTGCTGTAAACATGGTGTATTTTTCTCCTTTGTTGAAGCGTTACTCGTTGACTTCTTCTACTTCTGCGCTCGCCGGTGCGGGGGCATCGGTCATCTGCTCGCCCTGACGGCCTTCGATGACGGCGTCCGCAATCTTGGCGGTGATGAGCTTGACTGCACGGATGGCGTCGTCATTGCCCGGAATCGGGTAATCGATCTCGTCCGGATCGCAGTTGGTGTCGATGATGGCAACGATCGGGATCTTGAGCGTGCGCGCTTCAGCAATCGCAATGTGCTCTTTGCGCGGGTCAACGACGAAGAGTGCGCTGGGCAGCTTCTTCATCTCTTTGATACCGCCAAGGTTCTTGATGAGCTTTTCCTGTTCGCCGCGCAGCTGGATAACTTCCTTCTTGGGCAGCAGGTCAAAGTCTCCGTTGGCTTCCATCGCCTCGATCTGACGCAGACGCGCGATGCGGCCCTGGATAGTCTTGAAGTTAGTCAGCATACCGCCGAGCCAACGCTGGTTGACATAGTACATGTCGCAGCGCTTTGCTTCCTGCTCGATGGATTCCTGTGCCTGCTTTTTCGTGCCGACAAAAAGAACAGACTGATTATTTTCGGCGACGCTGCGCACGAAATTATAAGCCTCTTCAATCTTCTTTACGGTTTTCTGCAAGTCGATGATGTAGATGCCGTTGCGCTCCGTAAAGATGTATTCCTTCATCTTCGGGTTCCAGCGGCGGGTCTGATGGCCGAAATGGACTCCGGCCTCCAACAGTTGCTTCATGGAAATCACGGACATGATAAGTAACCTCCTCGTTCTTTTCTTCCCGATGTTTCTTCTCCCCCGGTAACCTGTACAGTTGACAGGCACGAGCCGCGGAATCCGCACCGGTGCGTGATGCCTCAAGAATTATAGCATAAGCGTTTTTGTTGTTGCAAGCAAAATCATGCGATTTGACGCGGTTTTGTGCGCTTTTCACGCAAACGCCGCTTTTGGCAGACGTTATTCGTCTTCTTCCGTGTCGTCTTCGTCCGCCATCTCGTCAAATAGCTCAATGAACTCGTTGAACACTTCATCCAGCAAGACAGGATTGTTGATCGAAACAAAATTCTCTCCGCTCTTATCCTTCACGACTTCAAGCAGAACCACCTCGTCATCGCCGACGCCTTCTACGTTGTCAACAGGAAGCAAAGCGGCATAGCGCTTGCCTTCGTAATCAAACGTCATCACCAGGTCAAACTTTACGTTGTTGCCACTTTCGTCGACAAGCTCAATGATGGTGCTCTGCTCTTCCATATGTTCCTACTCTCTTTCTATTATCTGTAATACGAAATCTGTATTACGTGTTTCCGTGCGCATCCAGATAGCCTTGCAGAATCACGACCGCTGCAACCTTGTCGATCACTTGCTTTCGTTTCTCCCGGCTCACGTCTGCTTCAATCAGCACGCGCCGCGCGCTCGCCGTGGTCAACCGTTCATCTTGAAACGCATGGTCGCCATCCCACTTTGCGAGTACTTCGTCCGCAAACTCGCGCGTGATCTGCGCTTGAAAGCCATAGCTACCGTCCATATTGCGCGGCAATCCAAAGACGATCTTGACCGGTTTATAGCCGTTTGCGAGCTTGATCAAGTGCGCAACGTCCTGCTCCAGATCGTCCGTCCGGTGATAGGTCTCTATCCCCTGCGCGGTGATGCCCAGTGGATCACTGACCGCAACGCCGATGCGCTTTTCTCCAACGTCAAATGCAAGTATACGAAGCATGCTCAATATTTCCCTTCTACGTAGGCGCGAACCAGCTCTTCGAGCAGTTCGTCGCGCTCGATGCGGGAAATCAAATAACGCGCGTTGTTATGGCTCGTAATATAGGTCGGATCTCCGGAAAGCAGATAACCGACGATTTGGTTGACGGGATCATATCCCTTTTCGCGCATGGCGCCGTATACGCTGAGCAGCGTATCGCGCGGGCTGCGCTTTTCTCTTGGGAGTTCAAATTGCTGTGTGTCTCTCTTATCATCCATTTGAGTTCACCTCAAGTTGTTTCAATTTGGATCAGTATATCCGCCTGCACGATTACGCCATCCATTTGAGTTCACTTGTAGTGATTATATCAAAAATGCACTCAAGAAAACAGCCCTTTCCCCCGCTTTTACCGAGTTTGCCGTTCGTTCACATTGTGTTCGTCTTCTGGTAACGATATCGGTTTCCCATTTGCGCTCTGATGAAAACGATGAAAAAACGCCTGCATTGCTGCAAGCGTTTTTTGGAATCACCCGTTATGGTTTACTTTACGATTTCCTGCGTCATTTCGTTTTCGACGCCGGCGTCTTCCACCTGCGCAATTGCGCCGCGGGCAAAGACGAGCTTCACTTTGTCGGGCCCGACAAGCAGCATGACAGTATCTTCCTTAATGGAAGCGATGGTGCCGTAAACGCCGCCGATGGTGCGGACGCGATCGCCAGCCTTCAGGCTGCCGAGCATATCCTTAACCTTTTTATCGCGGCGACGCTGCGGAATGATCATGATCGCAAACATGGCGATCATCAGGACGATGAGAATGCCGTAGCTGCCGAAAAAGCTGCTTACGCCGGAGGTGAGAGTACTGCTCATATTTGAAAAAACCTTTACCCTTCTATTGATATCAGGTTCAGTCTATCCTATCGGGAAAAATACGTCAAGATATACGATTGTGTCAATTATGCAAAACAATCATTCCCGGATGTTGGAAAGCGACATTTTGTTGTCAAAATGCGAAAAAGAAGCGTTACTACGCTCCTTTTGCACGCTGAAATCAAAACTTATTTCGCTTCCTCGCGCTTTTTCATGTAGTCTTCGATGGCGGCCTTCACGGCCTCCTCCGCAAGCACACTACAGTGAATCTTCGCGGGTGGCAAGCCCTCGAGTGCTTCTACGACAGCGGCATTGGTAATCTTGAGCGCTTCTTCTACCTTTTTGCCCTTGATCATCTCGGTTGCCATCGAGCTGGTCGCAACCGCAGCGCCACAGCCAAATGTTTTAAACTTCACATCGCGAATGATCTCGTTCTCGTCGATATCGAGAAAGATCTGCATGATGTCGCCGCACTTTGCGTTACCGACGGTACCGACGCCGCTTGCGCTCTCGATCTCACCGACGTTCCTGGGATTCTTAAAGTGATCCATTACTTTTTCCGTATACATGTGACTCTCTCCTTATAAACTCAAAATCAATCTTTTTGTGTCGGCTTACTTCTGCTTGGGGTACAGTGGGGACATATCCCTCAGGCGCTGCACAATCTGCGGCAGCAGATCCAGCACGTAGTCGATCTCTTCCTCCGTTGTGTACTCGGACAGCGTCAACCTCAGCGAGCCGTGCGCGATCTCATGCGGTAATCCCATGGCAAGTAGCACATGAGAAGGATCGAGGGAACCGCTCGTACAGGCGGAACCGCTGGAAGCAGCGATGCCGTTGATATCCAGCATCAACAGGATGCTTTCGCCTTCGATATATCGGATGCTGTAGTTCACGTTGTTCGGAAGGCGCTTGGTCGGTTGGCAGTTGAGCTTGACGTCCGGAATTTTTTCCTCAATGCCCTTCATGAGATTGTCGCGCAGCGAGCCAACTTTTACTGCGTTTTCTTCC
>JBDKRF010000462.1:0-3207 GCA_039683525.1 Clostridiaceae bacterium | reverse complement strand
ATGCATTTGAAGAGGCGGATCACGCATCCCGCTTTGCCGAGCTTCTGGGCGAAGTGATCACAACCTCGACCAAGAAAAACCTCGCTCTGCGTGCCGAGGCCGAGTTTGGCGCCTGCGACGGTAAGACAAAGCTCGCCAAGCGCGCAAAAGAGCTCAATCTCGACGCAATCCACGACACCGTGCATGAGATGGCGCGGGACGAAGCCCGCCACGGCAAGGGATTTGAAGGCCTGCTCAAGAGGTACTTCGCATGAATCCGCTGAATACCTATCTGGATCATACGCTGCTGAAGGCGGAAGCCACGCGTGCGGAGATCCTCGCCGTCACAGCGGAAGCAAAGGCTTACAAAACCGCAAGCGTGTGTGTCAACACCTGCTATACCGCGCTGGTTTCGCGCGAGCTTGAAGGCAGCGGCGTCAAGACCTGCGTCGTCGTCGGTTTTCCGCTTGGCGCGATGTCGAGCGGAGCAAAGGCCGTTGAGGCGGCGCTTGCCGTGCGCGAAGGCGCGGAAGAAGTCGATATGGTCATGAACATCGGCGCGGCAAAAGCGGGCGACTGGGCGGCCGTTCAGGCGGATATCTCCGCCGTCGTCAACGCGGCTAAGCCCGCTATCGTCAAGGTCATCCTCGAAACGTGCTTACTCACCGACGAGGAGAAAGTCAGTGCATGCAAGGCGGCAAAGGCCGCCGGTGCCGCGTTTGTGAAGACCTCCACCGGGTTTTCGACCGGCGGAGCAACCGTTGCTGACATCGCACTGATGCGAAAGACCGTCGGTTCCGAGATGGGCGTCAAGGCCAGCGGCGGCGTTCGTACGCGTGAGCAGGCACTTGCCATGATCGAAGCCGGCGCAACCAGAATCGGCTGCAGTTCCACAAAGAAGATCATGGAGTAACGCGCCGAAAAGGTCGGGCAACCGAGCGGTGCTAACGAACAAAACGCTTCGCTCGCTTGTTCATAATTTACTGTTTATTCGCGTGGATAATATGGGAGCCGAATGCCAAAAAAAGGCATTTCGGCTTCTTTTTTTCCTTTTCTCCCCCACTTAGCGTGTTTTACCTGTAAAAGGATTAACAATTTATCCATAGATTCTTCACAATAATCCCGATCATTCACCCCCACAACCTATGGTAAACTATAGTTGCATTGGAATGGAGATTTTATCCTGCGGTCGGTTCAGCTTAATGCGGATCACAACGCAGCCTGCCGCATCAGAACGGAGTTCATCGAAGCGGCATTCCCCATCCACGCAAACCCCTGGCAAAGAGCGCTGAGCCGATTCTCAATTGAGGAGCGTGAATCATATGGATCAACACGACGGCGGCTACGGATACCCGCCATATGAAGAAAACCCCCGCACGGCCGGACAGGGTTCTGGTTCGTCACGCGGCTACCGCGAGGACGCCGCTTACGGAGTGGATCCTTCGCAGCAATACGATCCCAACGCGCCCTACGATCCCGCATACGCCGGGCAGCCCGGCTAGGACGACAGAGGGTATGCCGTTCAGCCGCCGCAGGGCGGTTATGCGGATCCCGAGAATCCGTACGCGCCACATCCGATCGACCCGAATTACGGCTATTCCTACCCGCAAGGGAATGTTTACGGCAATCAGCAGGACTATTACGCGCAGCAGCCTCCGGTTGCCCCGTACGGGCAGCAGCCGCCGGTTGATCCGTATGCGCAGCAACCGGTTGACCCCTACGTACAGCGCCAGAACAGCGGGCATTATCCGGAGAATCCCGACAGCGCCTATGCCACGCGCCTGCAGATGACAGATTATTCGCAGCGCGGCACAACCTCGCGTACCGTCGTTCCTCCTGAAGAGGAGTATCCATATACGACTGCCCGCGGAACCACAGGACGCACCACCATGCCGCGCGAAAGCGACGGCTATGGTTATACAAGCCGCGGCACGACCGCACGCACGCGCATGCCCGACGATGTAGAAGAGTTCACCCCGCGCGGACAGACTTCCCGCACGCGCATGCCGCAGGCGGAAGAAGACTACGTACCGCGCGCCGGCACAACCCGCTCACGCTATCCGCAGAGTGAAGACCGCTATGCACGCGATCACGAGATGGACGAGGATGACGAAGCATATGAGCGTCCCCGCTCCAGTGGCAGAAAGAAACGCACCAAGTTCGGGAAATTCATGCACGCACTTGGGCTCTATCTTGCGCAGCTACCCTCGAAAACCTTGATCATCATCGGCGGAGCTTTCGCCGTTCTGGTCGCAGCGGTGATTCTGATTGCGGTTCTCGTACCAAACGGCGATCGTGTACAGAAGCCCGACGACGGACAGCTTGCCATCACGGATGTCACGATTACCCCGTCGCTCGCACCGACGAACACGCCGGCACCAACCGAAGCCGTCTCCGCAACGCCTGCATTGCCGACGTTGACGGAGAACATCGTAAAAGCTGGTACAGTCAGCGACCTGATCCCGGATATCCAGAAGCGCCTTGTTGAGCTAGGTTACATGGAAGAACCGGAAGGCGGCTATACCAATAAGTTCGGGCCAAGCACAAAGACCGCAATTCGTCTCTTCCAGTTGAAGAACTTTGAAAGCAAGGACGATTGGGACGGCATCATCGGCAACACCACGTATACGTTGCTTATGGGCGATACAGCAAAAGCCTACTTCCTCTCACGCGGCGATGGTGATGATCGCACAAAGGTTCTTACCAAGTTGGTGCAGGATGTCACGAAACTGCAAACTCGCTTGATTGAGCTCGGCTACCTGACCGCCGGAAGCGCCACTGGTCTGTATGGGAATACCACCGTGCTCGCGGTGCAGACCTTCCAGGAGTATCACGGATTGCCGATGGATGGCATCGCAGGTCAAGAGACCCTCAAACTGATCTACAGCGCCGAAGCGATGACCGCAGCGATCGGTAAGGCAAATAACAAGACCAAGATGACGGTCACGCCTAGCGGCTCTCCGACGACGACAACGCCGAGCCCCTCCACCTCTCCGGCCGGTACCGTCGCACCGTAAATCAAACACAAACGCAAAGGGCGCCTTACGGCGCCCTTTCTTGTGTTGCTTGATTGATCATCGATCTCTTCACACGTTTTTGTCGTGACTACATGCGAATCTGCGCTTACTCGTCCTTTAGAAACACATCCAGCATTTCTTCCGGGACATCCATGCGCTTTGCCGCCTGTTCCCGCGTCATACCCTCGTTGAGAAAGCGGTGCGCAACGTC
>JBDKRF010000461.1:0-8029 GCA_039683525.1 Clostridiaceae bacterium | reverse complement strand
ATTCGAACCTTCGACCCTCAGAGTCGAATTTGACTGACTATTTTGGATGAATCGTTCGTAATCTCTAATAATCGCCTAAAAAGGAGTTGACGAAATGAAGAAGAGCCATTACTCAAAGGAGCGGATTCCCTTTGCGCTGAAGCAGTCGGAGCTTGGCACGCCGATCTCGGAGGTGTGCCGAAAGTCTGGGATTGCGGAACTGACGTTTTACCGCTGGAAGAGTAAGCACGGTGGGATGCTATGCGGCATCTGCGGTGAACGAATGCCGGTGTATGGACTTCGTATCCAATCAACGGTACAATGGAAAGCGATTTAGGACTTTTAAACGATCGAATCCGTATATTTGTGTAAATCATTCATCAATAGGAGAGAGGTGCGCATATGTATAAAGATTTTATTCTGGCAAACATGCCGCGCATTTTGACGCAGGTAGACCGTGATCCGGATTCAGTGACGTATGGAAGCTGTGACCGGAATTACTGGCATCTGAAGATCAGGGATTTTTCATCTGCGATACTTCAGCAAACATCCCTCACTCTTGCGCTTCTCTATACCACTGAATTTGACGGGAACATATTCTACAAAAACAGTCATATCCGTGAGTGGTCATTAGCGTCTCTTCGATACATGGCTAAGATACAGTTGAGAGATGGCAGCTTTAATGAGTATTACCCGAATGAGCACGGATTCCCGCCGACTGCCTTTAACCTCTACGCTGGATGCAGGACATATCTTGAGTTGGAGCTCGAAGATAGCCAGATCAAGGAGATGCTTGGAAAATCAGCAATCTGGTTAAACAATCATTCTGAAAACAGGGCATATAACCAGGAATGGGCAGCAATAGCCGGTCTGTACCTTTATTTCAAAATATCCGGTGAGGAACGTTTTCGTGCCGCTGTCGAAGATAAGGTTTCACATATCCTTGCAGTGCAGTCTGAAGATGGCTGGTTTCCTGAACAGGGCGGAGCGGACATTGGCTACTCGAGTGTGGCTCTTGACATGATGGCTGAGTATTACTGGCACAGCAAGGATGAGAAAGTGCTTGAGCCTATGCTGAGGCTTACAGTCTTCCTCAGCTATTTTGTTCATCCTGATGGAACGATCGGAGGAGAATACGGCTCTAGAAACACTATATACTTCATGCCCAACGGTTTAGAGACGGTGCTGGCATCCAACAGTGACACGGGGAATATTGCAAGAGCAATGCTGGATAAGATATACGGGCATGACACCCGTACGGATTTTATGAATGCTATCGACGAAAGGTATCTTTCCCACTATGTGATGCATTCATACCTCAGGTCAAGTCAGAAATATAATTCCCGGAATTCCCGCCATACACATCCCGCAGCACTCCCATATGAGCAAAGTTATGTAAGGGTGTTTGATGATTCTGGGCTGATAACAGTATCGGATGGCGAAGTATATACTGTAATCAGTCTTAGAAAAGGAGGTCTTCTTAAGGTATACAGAGGAACTGAAGAGATTCACTGGGATTGCGGGTATCGGATTCCCATAGAGCCCGGAATCACAGCTGCCACGAACTGGCTCGATGCCGACTATAAAATCTCCTATGATGTTGAAAAGAAAGTCTATTCCGTTTCCGGGAAATTCAACAAGGTGAAGCAAAAGATTCAGACGCCGGTCTATCATCTTGGCTTAAGAGTGTCTGCTGCCATCTTAGGTTCAAGGGTCAATAAGCTAGTAAAAAAGCTGACTATATTTCAGGACAACCATGTCAGTGCAGAGTTTGCCCGAACGATACGTTTCGGAGATAACGAGATTATTATTGAGGATGTTATCGATAATCCAAATCGGATGAAAATAATTGCAGCCCCTAACGTTTCATTAAGGTTGGTGGCATCTGGAAAATTCTTCAGCAGGTCCGATCTGCTGGCGCATCCGCTTACGGATTATGGCAATACAACCCACATGAAGATCATTAAGGTAATAGATCTGAAGACAGGCGCAGTTGCTGTCGCGGAGGATTGAAATGGAATTACAGGAAGCAATCCGAGGGCGGAGATCGATCAGAACTTATTATGATAAACCCGTAGATGCCGAAACGGTCAGGAAGATCATAGAAGCAGGGACATGGGCGCCGAGCGCATGCAACAATCAGGCGTGGAGATTTATCGTAATCAATGACCATAACATTCTTCAGAAACTCTATAATCTTGGCTCAGCCACGTTTATTAAGGACGCACATCAGGCTATACTTGTTGTTTATAACAATCAGTCGGACAACCTTGAATACAGAGATTACATCCAAAACGGTGCGGCCGCTGTCCAGAACATGTGCCTCATGGCATACAGTCTGGGAGTCGCTACATGCTGGGTAAACAATCTTCCCAACAAAGTTGTGTTAAGACGGGAGTTTGATATCCCACGTTATTATGATCCGATCGCAATGCTGACATTGGGGTATCCGCTTAGAGATGCGGTTGAAAGGCCACGGAAGAATCAGTTGGATGATCTGATCTCATATAACAGGTATGAGGCCCATGGACAGGAAGAACATAAATCTGTTGTTTCGGTGGGCGTCAAAAGAATAGTGCGGAAGCTCTATAAAGCACTACCGTGTAAAACAGTCTTGAAAAAGCTTGCGGACAAGTTTGAGAAGAAGTTCGATAACTAAGCCGAATAGAGAGCAGTATTGATACGATATGGAAAACAAGAAAAAATGTAGGAATACATTTAAGAAAGTGCTGAACCCCGAGACGATATACTATGCGGTTTTCGGCGTACTTACGACGATTCTGGGTGTTGCTGTGTATCGGATACTGCTGTATGTGGGTATGGACTACCACTACGCAAATCTGATTTCCCTGATCATCGGAAAGCTGGCAGCATATATCTGCAACAAACTATTCGTCTTTAAGGTTCATCAGAATTCTTTTGTCGAATTACTGAAAGAATTCGGACGGTTTGTCGTTGCCAGGGGAGCATCTTTCTTTATTGATTATTTTGGAGTTATTTTTGCGGTCGAAGTATTGCATGGGGATAAAGTCATCAGTAAGTATATCTTTGCAGTGCTGGTTCTGATACTGAATTACATCTTTGGAAAGCTTGTGGTTTTTAAGAAGAAGGATAAGGAAGCTGGCTCTGACCAGGAAGAGGAGCAGTTGGATCAGAGGAAGGAAGAAAACTGATAAACATAGCAAAAAACCGTGGCTTCTTGCATACCAGGGAACCACTGTTCAAAGAGCCGATCCGCGCATCACAGCAAAAGCGACCTGCGAGTTCATCGTCTCGCAGGTCTCTCTCTATCTTCCCTGAATAACGCTTTTCATGAATTTGTCGCATTGTCGCACGAACTCTAAAATGAGCTAAAATTGAACCCCCTAAAAAGTTGCCTAATTAGGGGGTTTTGGCGTGCCTGGGAGGATTCGAACCTCTGGCCTTTGGAGTCGGAGTCCAACGCTCTATCCAGCTGAGCTACAGGCACAAACATGATGCTGTTTTCGCGAAAACCCGCGCTGTTACGGGCGATTTCCCCATAAAGGCGCGAAGCAGATTATACCATAGGTTTCTTTTCGTAGCAATAGGCGATCGCCTCTCCGATGGTCGCGACGGGCACGAGCTTGAGCCCCGCAATCTTCGGCGCTTTGGCGGATTTTGGCAGCAGCACGGTATCATACCCCAGCCGCACACACTCGTTGAGCCTTGTCTCGATCCGGCTCAGCGCGCGCACTTCGCCGGTCAGCCCCACCTCGCCAAGCGCTGCCGTGCGCGGCGGAAGCGGTAAATCCATCATCGCGGAGGCGACGCACAGCGCAACGGCAAGATCGGTGCTGCGCTCATCGAGGCGCAAGCCGCCGACCACATTGAGGTAGACATCCTTGGTCGAAAGCCTGAGATGTGCTTTTTTCTCCAGCACCGCAAGCAGCAGGCTGAGCCTGCCCGTATCTACACCCGCGCTCGTACGGCGGGGATTGCCAAACGCGTTGTCGGTGAGTAGCGATTGCACCTCCGCCAGAATCGGGCGGGTACCCTCCATGGCGCAGGTCACGCAGCAGCCGGGCGCAATTTCTCCGGAGAGAAACAACCGCGAAGGATCGGCAACCTCGCGCATGCCGCCGTCACCCATCTCAAACACGCCGACTTCGTTGGTGGAGCCAAAGCGGTTTTTCACCGCGCGCAGGAGCCGTAACCCCTCGTGACGGTCGCCTTCAAAATAGAGCACCGTGTCCACGATGTGCTCCAGCACACGCGGGCCCGCGATGTTCCCGTCCTTGGTGACGTGGCCCACGATCAGCACGATCACACCCGTCTCCTTGGCATAACGGGTAAGCCGCGCGGTGGCCGCGCGCACCTGACTCACGCTTGCGGGTGCGCCTGCACTCTCCTCTGAAATGATCGTCTGAATCGAGTCCACGATCAGGATGCTGCAGCGCGTATTGGTCGCCTCGTCGATGATCTGATCGAGGTCGGTTTCGCAAAGCACGTCGATATCGTTTTTCATGCCGAGGCGATCGGCGCGCATCTTGATTTGGGATGCGCTCTCCTCGCCGGAGACATACAAAACGACGCCCTCGTCGGCGAGCGTATCCGCCGCCTGCAACAGAAGCGTCGATTTTCCGATGCCCGGATCACCGCCGAGCAACACCACCATGCCGCGGATGAGTCCGCCGCCGAGTACGCGGTTAAGCTCGCTCATGCCGGCGGAGATCCGCTTTTGCGGAAGCGGCACTACCTTGCTGAGCTTTTGTGAAACAGCGGTTCCGGCGGGCGCGTTGCTTTTCACCTTGACCTCGGCAAACTCGGTCATGGTGTTCCAGCTCTCGCACTGCGGACATTTGCCCATCCATTTGGCGGACTCATAACCGCACTCGCCGCAGATATAGGTGACGCGATCTTTATTTGCCATATCAGCCGTTCACCTTGATGTACTTCCAAAGGATCTGATTTGGATCGCTCATATCACGCCAGATCGCGTAATCTTCGTCCGCCATGACAAACTGCGCATTGGTTCCCGTTTCGCTGATGACGTAAGTTTTATCGTCCGTAAAGACGTAGGCATATACCGTTTCGTCGCGGCTAAAAACCACGCAGCTCTGCGTGATGTCAAAATCGATCACGCCGCTGGCAACGCGCTTGGGCGCGCCGCCGCCGACGCTGACGTAGAGGTCGCTGTTTTCATCGTGGTTGCCGCTCAGGTAAGCCCAGCGGTCACCCGCGCTCTTGGGATCGTGAACAAAACTCCCCGCCGAGAAGTCCCAGCGGCTGTTGTCGGTGAGCAATACGGTGCGAATCAAGCTGCTGCCAGCGTTTTTCGTGTCCGCATCCGCGTAGATGACCTGCCCGCTCTTGATCGAAGGCACGCTCTCGGCATACACGGCGCTACCCAACACCGCGAGGGTTAAGAGTTCTCCGCTCGTGACATCGCAGACCATGATCCTCGCGGTCGTGCCGTCCGTGCGTTCCGTCCAGACTGCGTAGGGCGACTCAAACACGATCTTTGGCGCATCCAGCGCAAACTCGGCCAGCACCGCGGTTTCCCCCGTCGCCTTGTCGAGCTTGATGATGCTGCCGCCGCCCGCTGTCTTGCAGTCGGCATACACGATGACGCTGGCGCTTTCCACCGGGTAGCGGATCGTATCGTTGATTCGCGTGATCGCAATATTGGTAAACGCACCCGTCTCAGGATTCAGGCGAACGAGCCTGTCGCAAGCGTTTTCACTCGCGCCCGTTGCAAAGAGGATTTCGCCATCAAACACGCTGGGATCGACCACCGCCGTGGGCAGGCCGTATCCTTCGCCGAACTGTACGGTCCTGACTTCGTTGGTCAAAATCGGGTTCAGCGGAGAGTCTGTCTGCTTTGCCGGCTCCACCGCAGGCGTGCTGCCAAAGAGCGACGCGCCGGATTGAATCCGCGCATTGACAAGCGGCATCGCAACAAAGACCACGATCAGCACGAGCGCGGCCAACACACAAAGCGCGATCACGAGCTTGATGAGTGGACCATAGCTCGTCGCGTCCAGATTCACCCTGCGTTTCGGGGTGTAGCTCAAGTTTTTATTCATTCGTTTCACGTCTTTCATTTTAACGCACACAAGTGGCCCGGTCAACGAAAGAAAGCGTGAACGAATGCATAGGACCGTCCAAAACAGTGCGATTTCAGCGCGCTTGTGATTCATGCTTTTGCGCTTCTACAAAATATGGTATCATGATGGGTAAGGATGCGATTGCTACTTTTAAAAAGGCAGCTTCCATCGGATCGTTTACCCCGCGAATTCAAGCAACGGAAAAGGATTTTATTCAATGGCCTACCGCGCGCTTTACCGCCAATATCGCCCCGCCCGCTTTGCGGAAGTCATCGGGCAGGAGCACATCACCACCACGCTGAAACACCAGGTGGCATCGGATCGTCCGGCGCACGCCTATCTGTTCTGCGGCACGCGCGGCACGGGCAAGACCACGTCTGCGCGTATCTTGGCGCGCGCGGTCAATTGCCTCTCTCCCGAGGACGGCGAACCCTGCGGTAAATGCGAAGCGTGTATGATCACGACTTCCGAAGGTGCCTCTGATATCACCGAGATCGACGCCGCGAGCAACAACAGCGTCAACGACGTGCGCGACCTCATCGAAAACGCGCAATATGCGCCGCTCAAGCTGCGCCGCCGCGTGTTCATCATCGACGAGGTGCATATGCTCTCCGGCCCCGCGTTCAACGCGCTACTCAAAACGCTGGAGGAGCCGCCGGAACACATCCTTTTCATCCTCGCGACCACGGAGCCGCAGAAGCTCCCCGCGACGATCATCTCCCGCTGCCAGCGGTTTGATTTTCACCGACTCTCGATTACCGATCTCAAGTCCACGCTCAAGAGCGTGCTGAACCAGGCTGGCGCCTTTATTGAAGACGGCGGACTTTCGCTGATTGCGCGCGCGGCGCAGGGCGGCATGCGCGATGCGCTCTCGCTTGCCGACCAATGCCTCGCGTTTTGCGGCGATCGCGTCACCACAGCAAACGTTTACGACGTGCTGGGCAGCATGGAGGACGCGTTTTTATTCGATATGTCTCAGGCGCTGCTCACCTCCAACGCGCCGGATGCCCTGCGTAAGCTCGACAGCATCATGCAGGCGGGACGCGATCTATCGGTGTTTGCCGCGGATCTCGCCGCGCATTTTCGCGCGCTGCTATTGGCAAAAACCTGTGGACGGTGCGAGGATTTACTCGACTGCACGGCAGACGAAATGACGCGCTATCTGGAGCAGGCAAAAGGCACGTCGGAAGCGAGATTGATGCTCGCGGTGGATCGCCTGATCGCGGCGCAAAACGACATGCGCTATCTGCCGTCTCCGCGCGCTCTATTGGAAAGCGCGCTGATTCACATCTGTCGCCCGGAGGACTCGGTTTCGCTCGCGAACATCGAATCCCGGCTCGACCGCCTCGAAGAGCAGATGAAAGAAGGCATCCCAGCGCAGGCATCCGCACCAAAAGTAAAAGCCGATGCACCTACAATCCCTGCTGCACCCAAAATAGAACCAAAGGTCACAACTCCCGCGCCAAAGCAGGAGGAAGCGCCCTGGATAGACTTAACGCCTCCGCCGGAGGATTGGCAGCCAAGCGAGTCGTACGCGCCGCCTGCGCAGGAGCCTGCACCAAAACCCGCGGTCAAGCCCGTCTCCGCTGCGCCAAAGCACGAAACCAAGCAGGAGGCGCACGCCGCCGCACAAAAAGCCGCGGACACGGCGAGCGCATCTGGTGATCCCGCGGTCATCTGGCGCGAGGCGATTGCCAACATTCCCAATATGTTTGTGCAGGCGCTGGCAAGAGAGGCGGCAGCTCTCCACTTTGAGCACAACACGCTCACGGTTGGATTCACCGAAGCGCAGGAGATGAAGCACAAGAGCCTGTCGGCACCGATCAACTTTGAGCCGACCCAGCGCGCGGTGCAGGTGGTAAAACCCGACGCCAAGCTCGTGATCATCACCACAAAAGCGACCCCCGCCAGCGGACAGGCGGAAGAGCTCGCAAAGGCGTTATTCGGAGACAAACTCACAATACAATAAGCTCTTATAAAGT
>JBDKRF010000460.1:0-8976 GCA_039683525.1 Clostridiaceae bacterium | reverse complement strand
CAACCGCATTGCCTCGCGCTTTACAGACATGGTCTGCCTGAGCTTTGAGGATACACTGCAGCATGTGCAAAGCGGCAAGGGCATCTTTACGGGTACTCCCATCCGTCCGGCACTCTACAGTGGCAGCCGGGAGCAGGCGCTCGCGTTCACCGGGCTATCCGGCGAGAAGCCGGTTTTGCTCGTCATGGGCGGAAGCCTCGGCGCACAAAAGCTCAACGAGCTTGTGCGGGCGGCTCTGCCGCAACTTTGCGCGCGCTATGATATCATTCATCTGTGCGGAAAGGGTAAAGACGACTGCGATTGCATCGCCTGCGGCTATTTGCAATATGAGTATATCGACAAAGAGCTGCCGGATCTCTTCGCGCTGAGTGACATCGTACTCTCCCGCGCGGGCGCAAATAGTGTGTTTGAGTTGCTCGCGCTCAACAAACCCAGCGTGCTCGTGCCGCTGACCTCCGCAAGTACCCGCGGGGATCAACTGCTCAATGCAACATACATGGAGAAAAAAGGTTACGCAAAGGTGGTAGATCAGAACACCGCAACGCCGGGTTCCCTGGTTGCAGCCATCGATGAAGTGTATCAGCAGCGCGCGCAGTATGCGGAACGCATGTGTGAAGACACGCGCTCAGACGGAACAGAAGCAATTTTAGCAATTATAAAGAAGGCGGCAATGAATGGATAACACGACACCCAAAAAACCCGGCGGGCCTTCCGGCTCCGCACCACGCGGTCCCGCGGGAGGAAAACCGTATGCCGGCCGCAAGCCAGCCCCGCACGGAGCAAAGCCGTCATCCAAGCCTTACGGCGAAAAGCGCACCTACGCGCCCGGTGACAAGCCCGCGCCCAGGCCGTATGGTGACAAGCCTGCGCTGAGACCTTATGGCGACAAGCCCGCGCCCAGACCCTATGGTGACAAGCCCGTGCCCAGACCCTATGGCGACAAGCCCGCGCCTAGACCCTATGGGGACAAGCCCGCGCCCAGACCCTATGGCGACAAGCCCGCACCTAGACCCTATGGCGACAAGCCCGCGCCTAGACCCTATGGCGATAAGCCCGCGCCTAGACCCTATGGCGACAAGCCCGCGCCCAGGCCGTATGGTGACAAGCCCGCACACAGACCCTATGGCGACAAACCCGCGCCAAAGCCCTATGGCGAAAAGCGCACTTATCCGGATAACAGATCGTATTCCGATAAAAAACCATACGCGCAGGGTAAGCCTTACCCGGAGCGCAAGCCCTTCTCAGGCCCGAAGTTTGCGCCGAAAGCGCCCGCTACCCCTCGCGAGGAAGAGGCGGTCGTCACCGAGCAACAACTCCAGGTTCTCGTCTCCACAATCGCAAGCGAGCCGGTGACCGCGCTCTCCGCCCTCGCCGCCCACGCAAAAAAGCGCGTCGCACGCGAGACGCTCGAGCGCATCTTTGCCGACCGCGCCGTGCTCTATGCGGCGCTCACCGCACCCGAAGCCAAGGCGCGCAAAAACTCGGCGCGGCTCCTCGGCGCTTTTGCCAGCGAGCGGGACACCGACGCGCTGGTCACAGCGCTGGAAACAGAGCAAACGCGCTTCGTAATTCCCTCGATCCTACTCGCGCTCGGTGCCATCGGCGGCGAGAAGGCCGAAGCGGCAATCTCCGCCTATGTTCCGCCGACAGCCGCGGACGAAACCGAGCAGAAGCACGTTTCGGACATTCTGGAGGCGCACGCCAAGGCGCTCGCCGCGCTGCAGAAGGATGTTCCCCTGCCGCAGAGAACGCGCTTAGCCGCGCCCAGAGAGCTCCTGCTGGTTCCGCCCGAAGGCTTTGGACAGATTCTCTTCAAAGAAACGACCTCCCGCGGATTCACCGCAACGCTGCTGGACGACGGCGTCCGCGTGGCGACCGATCAGATTCAGACCCTGCAGGAGATTCGCTGCGCGCTGGAGATCCTGCTTCCGCTCGGAAGCAAGATGACAACGGATGCGGAGGCGATTGCAACCCTCGTCAACCCGGTTCTGACACGTCCGTATCGCATCGAGCTTCGAAACTATCAGGGCGACCGCGCGGCATTCATCCGCGCCGTATCCTCCGCGCTCGGCGGCGGGGACAATCCCTCGCACTATGCGGATGAGCTGAGAATCGTTTGCAACAACGACAAGTGCGATGTCTTCATTCGTCCACGCAATGTGGCAGACACGCGGTTTGCTTACCGTAAACGCGCGCTACCCGCCTCGATTCATCCCGTACAGGCGGCCTGCCTTGCAAGATACGCGCTCTCGTTCATCTCCGCTGCGCGTCCGCGTACGCTGGACCCGTTTTGCGGCAGCGGCACGCTGCTGTTAGAGCTGGAGCGCGCCGTCCCCACCGGGTTGATCGGCGTGGATATCTCCGAGCGCGCGCTCGACGCCGCGCGGGAGAACGCCTCAGCCGCGCATAGCAGCGCACGGTTTGTTCACAAGGACATCCTCAAATTTGAGCCAAGAGAGCCGTTTGACCTGATCCTGACCAATATGCCGTTTGGCAACCGCGTCGGCACGCACAGCGCAAATGAGACGCTCTACCGCGACTTTGCGCACGCACTGCCAAAGCTTCTCAAGAGCGGCGGCGTCGCGGTTCTGTACACGATGGAGCACAAGCTGCTCGCAACCTGCCTCGCGGGCGAGCCAAGCCTCGCCGTCGCAGCGGAACTCACCACAGAGGCGGGCGGGCTGAACCCGCGCGTCACCGTGGTGCGCAGACAGTAATCCGGCAGATTCGGTATAGAACCCGTTCCCCGCGATTGGATCGACGATAACGCAAAAGCCATCCGAATCAAGTTCGGATGGCTTTTGTTTTACTCGATCGTGTTTGTTAGAGACAATCGGAGGGTTAAATATTCGGAATCTGTGCGATGAACGCCTTGAGCGTTCTTGCACTCTCCTGCAACGCCGCTTCTTCCTGCGCCGTCAGGTTGTACTTGATGATGCCGTCCACGCCATGCTGGTTGATGACGGAAGGGAGGCTCAGCGCCACATCGGAAATGCCATATGCGCCATTGAGTACGCTCGCGACAGTCTTGATCGAGTTCTTATCCTTGATGACCGCCTCGATGATGTTTTCCACGATGCCGGCGATGGCGAAATACGTCGCGCCCTTGAGGCGAATCACCTCTGCGCCGCCGTTCTTCGTCTTGGTGACGATCTCCAGCTTCTCTTCGTCGCTGAGCGGAATCCCGAGGGATTTGCAATAGACGTCTATGCTCTGACCCGCAATCTGCGTTGCGCTCCAAACCGGCACCTGCGAATCGCCATGCTCGCCAATGATGTAGCCGTGGATATTCTGAATGTCGACATTCAGCTTCTGCGCAAGGTAGAAGCGAAACCGCGCAGAGTCGAGCGCGGTACCCGTGCCGAACACGAGGTTGGCAGGAAGTCCCGACCACTTCTGGATCAGGTAGGTCAGCACATCCGCCGGGTTTGCCACGACGATGATCACGCCGTGGTTATAGTACTTCATGATGTTTTCCGTGATGCTCTTGGCAACGGGAACGTTCTTGTTCGCGAGGTCCAAGCGCGTTTCGCCGGGCTTTCTGTTGAGGCCCGCGGTCATAACGATCGCGTCGCAATTGGCGCAGTCCGAATAATCGCCTGCATGAATGTTCATTTGCCCAAGGTGGCACAGTCCGTGGTTAATATCCAGCGCTTCACCCATCGCCTTATCACGATTGACATCGATGAGTACGATCTCGCTCGCGGTACGGTTGATTGCAACGTTATACGCGATAGCGGCGCCTACATAACCGGCACCGATGATCGCGATTTTCGATTTACCTTGCAGCATGATTCCAATCCTCCATGTTCTCTATCTCTGGGCAATTGCTTGCTCGAATGCATCCTCAGCGCGGTCTGACGCTCGTTCGATCGCGTTTCCATGAAATAAAGTGTGTGCGGAGTCGTCACATCTGCGCACGGCACCAATCGTATTCCCATTCGTTGCGTTTCAGAAGGGTTCTTTCTGATATATTCGCTATTCCAATATCTATATAGCTAATTTGAGTTGTTTGTTGCGAATGCATCAGATATCGGTCGATTCGTCGCGTAGTTCGAAAAAAATAAAGAGCTTCATCCCACGCATTGCAGGATGGAAGCTCCTTTGCTTCATGATTTCGTCGATCATATCCGCTGCGCACGTTTTGAATCGCCCAACGCCGGTCCGTCGTGCAGGACGGCTGCGATCTCGAGCGACCCGTTCACACAAACGGAAGGCAACTCATTCTTTGACGCCTGGCTTATAATTCTTGCTGTAGCTGAGGGTATGCCCCAACTGCTCCATCTGAGCGCTGGTATAGCTGTGCGCCTGCATCTCCTTGCTGAGCTTACCAAGCATTTCCTCTGTCAACGCCGGAATGTGCTGCTCCTGAATGAAGGAAACATACTCGGCTGCAACTTTATTGATATCCAGATGCGCTTCCGCGTACGCTCTGGCGTTTGCGGAAATCTCTGCCGACCTGTCATTTTCGCGCAGCATCCGTTCGAATTCCTGATAGATCAGCTCGACTTCCTGTCGCTCCGTCAATGTTTCCGCAGATGGAAGCTTGATGCAGCAGTTGTCCGGGATCTCCTGAAAGCTTCCGATCCTGTTTACCATCACACACTTTCCTTTGGCAAGAATGCGCATCAGGCTGCCGCTTGTCTCTCCGTTTGAGGGGTACCGCAGGTTCACGCAAAGGTCGGTCGCGTCGATATAGCGCGTGAATTCGTCCAACCCGATATAGCCCGTTACCGTGACGGAATTCTCCAGTTGGTTCTTCTTGATGTACTCAAGCAGTTCATCTTTAATGGTCGAATCCGGAGAGCCGACAAAGTAGTAATGAACGTTGCTATACGTTTTGCTCAGCCGATGGAACGCTTTCAGAATCGGCATCGATCTCTTCGTTCTCTGCACATGCCCGAACGAGGCAAATACCACCGTGTCCTGCGGGATTCCCAGCGCGGCCTTCGCTGCGCCTGCATCCTTGAGCTTTTCAATCTTCGCATAGCTGTGGATTTTCTTGACGTTATGACCGATGTTCCGCTGCAGCAGCTTTGCCTTTGCTTCATCGCTGTGCACAATGATCTTATCCGCAAAATTAACGATAAAGCTGTTCAGCTCGATTTCGAATGTCTTGGCGCCAGCTTTTCCCGTCTTCAGGTTCTGAAGATAGTCGTTCACATAGCTCATCGGATAGTCCGCAAGCAGATACTCCCGATAAAGGGAAAGGTTGCTCTTCTTGCGCGTGGCATCATAATATGCCACCGAATGCAGATTGAAGTCGTGCAGCACCACTACGCCGCCATGCTTGACTAAGTACGGGAACATATAGGTATGATATTCCGAGTTTCCTACCTGAAACAGAATATGCTCGTATTTTTTTGCGCGGAACTCCCGGTGATGATAGACATGGATGGAACGATTCAGCGAACGATCCGACGTATATCCATCGTCAATAAAGACGTCGATATCAAAAGAATCGCAGATCGCGTTCAAAATATCCGCACTGTAATCCGATATGCCGGATTTGATCGGCGGGAGCGGCGAAAAGAATGCCAGCTTTGTTTTTTTGCCCTTGGTATCGGGTGTAAGTGCCGGTTTTGCTTTCAGCGAAAACTCTTTCTCGACATAGGAAATGGTCAGGTCCGCTACAACATCCCATTGAAAGAGCTTGCTGTGCTCAATCCCCATGATGCGCAGTTTCGATAAGTCCGTGTTCGTCAGCGCGGTATTCAGCCCGCGCGCGATATCCTCCACCGAGAACGGATCGACCAGTATAGCGGCATCCCCCGCGATTTCACACAGGCTTGAATTGTTCGACGTCAGTACCGGCGTTCCGCACGCCCAGGCTTCGACAATCGGTAGTCCAAACCCTTCGTACTTGGAAGGGAACACCAACAGGTGAGCGAGGTTATACAGAATGATGAGTTCCTCGATCGGCACAAAGTCCGTTAGAATGACTCTGCCGGTCACGTGATGTTTTTCGATGAGCTCCATATAGCGCTGGTAGGAATGCTCCTTAAGCCTGCAAACGATGACAAGCTGATACTGCTCGATCAACTGCGCCGGCAGCATGGAATACGCGAGTATTAAGCCATCCAGATTTTTCCGCTCATCGTCTCCGCCGGTGCACATGAGATACGTGCTGTCGATCGAATACTTCTGAAACAGCGCATCCCGATCTTCATCCGGCACTTTGATCTGGCAATAGAATTCATCCGCAGCGCCGTAGATCACGTCGATCTTATTAGGATCAAACTGCAGATGCTGCTGCAAATCGTTTTTGACACTGTTTGAAATCACCAGGCAGCGATCAACCCACCGCAGTATCTCAACGCGATGCATGTAGGCCTGATATCCGGCTGCGTTGGTGAGGTAATGCTCCTTCATCACATATGGGATGATGTCGTATACCGTCGCGACAACCTTGGTGTGCGCAAACCACTCCTTTTGATAGAGGACATAGTTTCCTTCAAAAGGCGACGTGATATAGAACACATCAATTTGATGCTCGTCAATGAAATTCTGAATGATGTCTCCGATGACGGCGGTAAAGGAAGGATTCTTCAGCAGGTAGTTGTCTTCACCGGTATAGAAATAAAACTCATGCAGATTTTCCGCATGGTCGACCAGCTCGCCCAGATCGAATCCCTCAAGAAAATTCAAAAAGAAGTATTGGTTGACCCGATCTCGTTCGATCATCTTTCGAAACTGGCTCAGCGCATAGTTTCCAATACCGCGGTTTTTGCTCAACGATCCCAATATCGCCGTAGCATCAAATGCAATGTTCAATAGTCCTACTCCTTAGATTCCAGAGATCTTCAAAACCGGAACGAATCCCGCGCATGCTCGCTGTATCCCCTGCGCGCGATCGCCCGCTCTCCCGGATCGCGTTCAATTTCACTCGTTGCAGAGATGTTTGATTCAGACACACGTATCAAACCAATCCCGACCCGGCCGTTTCTTGCGGCGCAGGAGTGGAGGAAGCATCCTGTGGTACGCTGACTTCGCCCGCGGCTTCCGCTTCTTTCCGCTGCGCCAGTCTTGTGAGCTCCGAAACGGAAACGATCAGCTCGGCCTGAATCTTCGCAATCTGTTCGATCGAGTGGGTCACCGCGTTGTTGAAGGCAGTCTGCTGAAAACAAATGGGCTCGATATACCATTTTAAGAGCTTACGCGTGGCTTTCTTTGCGAAGATAATCCCTTTCCCAAATATTTTCGATTCGGAAAACAGCGGCCGAAAAGCGTAGTTCTCGCTGGTTTCCTTCAGGGTCAGGATCAACTCCCCCAATTCGGAAACGTTCTTCGCCAATTTCTCCACATCCATAATCGCACCGCAACCCGAAAGGTCGGCGGCATACAACGACGCACCGGCTGCGTTCTCCTGCTGGAGCCTGTTAGGCATCAACTTGTTGTAAATGACTTCTTCTTCAATGTTTAGAAATTCTTTCATAGAACTCAATTACTCCAAATTCTTGTTCTGTCTTTGTCAGGCACTCCTCATGCGGGGAAACAAAACGGATGCGAAACATCGATCCGGCGATCTCAGGTCAGGCTTTCTTTCTGCGGTCCCCAAAGTTTGGATGCCTCATGCAGCGCTTCCTGGTTGCCCGATAAAAAGGATTGGTACAGCGTGCAGATTGCCTTTGTGTCCCCCAGCGCGATGGCTTCGCCATGGTTGAGCCAAAGCACCTTGGTGCAGAGACTCTCAATCTGATCAACGGAGTGCGAAACCAGAATCGTTACCGCGCCGCGCTTGATGATCTCCATCATCTTTGCCGCGCTCTTTTCCTGAAACGCGCCGTCGCCAACCGAAAGCACCTCGTCCAGAATCAGAATCTCCGGCTGAACGAGCGAAGCGATAGAAAACGCAAGGCGCGACTGCATACCCGACGAGAGCTGCTTAAACGGGCGCTCTTCAAAGTCCTTGAGTTCCGCAAAGTCGATAATCTGGTCGTAGGCCTCGTTCATAAACTTCTTGGTATAGCCCAGCATTGCGCCGCGCAGGTAGGCGTTCTCCTTGACGGTCAGGTCGCCGTCAAAGCCGGAAGCAAGCTCTAAGAGCGCGGAGATGCGTCCGTCCCGCTCGATCGTGCCGCTCGTCGGCACCATGACGCCCGTCACCGCCTTTAATAGCGTTGACTTTCCCGCGCCGTTGGAGCCGATGATGCCGAGCATATCGCCTTCAAACAGCTCAAAGGAGACGTTTTTTACCGCCAGAAAGTGTTCCACATGATACCGGTGCGTCAGGTGGCGCATCGTCCACTCCTTCAGTCCGATATCTCTGAAATCTCCATATTTATACCGTATCGTAACGTCGCTTACTTTTAGTATTGATCGCATGTCTTTTCCTCACGCTTGTATTGTGAATTCCTGTCGGTTTCGCCTGTATTTAGACGTAGTACAAGAATTCATGGTTGTACTTTCGATAGACATATGTGCCCAGCGCGAGCGCAATCAGCGCATAAGCTGCCCCCAGCAGATGAAACTGCGGGGTTGGAATCACCCCATCGAGTATAATCTTGCGGAAGTATCGAATGTACAGATAGATCGGGTTGGCTAAGAATAGCAGCTGAATTTTGTAGCTGAACGCGTCGATGGTATAAAAGATGGCGGACATCCACATGAGCAACTGCGTTACTACGCCCCAGAGATACTGCATATCCCGGAAGAACACATAAAACGCGGAGAGAATCATGCCCATGCCGACATTAAAGGCCACAAGGCAAGTAATCGGATACAGCAGCATCACAAACTTCCAGGTAAAGGTTACGCCGTCGATCGCAGAAAAGATGAAAAGCAGTATGAGTGTCAGGCCGAAGTTGATCAGCGACGAGACGTTCTGCGACAGCAAAAACAGATACTTCGGCACATTTACCTTCGTAAAGATGCTGGCGTTGTTCACAAGCGCGTTCATGCAAAGGTTTGTCGAATCGGTGAAGTAGGCAAACACCAGCTGACCTGTGAACAGATAGATCACATAGTGCTTCATCG
>JBDKRF010000459.1:0-10901 GCA_039683525.1 Clostridiaceae bacterium | reverse complement strand
TTGGCACTGGGGTTGGGTTGCGGCGTTGCCCTCTGCGCCGCGGTGTATCTCCTCGGCGTTGTTCCCACCCTGCAGGTTGGGAAAGCCGCCAAGATTGCCTCTGCTAACGTGGCTGCTATCGCCCCCGCTGTGGACACGGCAATTACGTTTGTCTCACCCGAAATCGAGCAAGCCGTTCGAGACCAGCTCGGCATAAAAATAGCGACACCCTTGTATCAGGCGGATCTGGATCGCGTCACAACGCTCTATCTTTTCGGTGATGCGACGTTAACCGATTGGAACATTGTAGTCAGTGATTCGCTCTATCACTCCACAGAGCCAGCCGGCGGGATCACCTCGCTAGCGGACATCCCTAAATTACGCAACTTAACCGAGCTTTCGATTTGCTGTCAACAAATAGCCGATCTCTCTCCGCTAAAAGGTATGCGACTTGTGCGACTCGCTCTCACCGGAAACCAGATCTCGGACTTGAGCCCGCTGAAAGAGCTTCCGCTTCTGCGGGAATTGCTCATCGCAAACAATCCGATTCGAGAAATCGATGTGCTGAGTGATCTGCCGCTATTGCAAATCGTCGATCTCGGCTCCACCAGCGTATCCGACATCACCGCACTCAGCGAGAACATGACAGCGGTTTATCTTGCGGACGCTCCTGTGTTCGATTATCGTCCGCTTTTGCGCATGCACTCTCTACGATCGCTTTTTATCACTCGCCCGGATCAGGACGACATCGCCGTGCTATCACAATTAACCAGTTTGACCGAGCTGGTGTTGAGTCATAATCTCACGAGTATCGAACCCCTTTTAAGCCTAACCAACTTGCAAAGTCTTGCGCTGTTTGAGCCACAACTCACAAGCCTTGAAGGACTCGAGACACTGGAACATCTGACGTACTTTCGAATCAGCGCCTATCAAAATATCGATCTTAAGCCATTATCCAGCCTGACAAACCTAACTACTCTGGATGTCGTAAATCAGAAATTATTAGATTATTCCGTGATTTTCGAGATTCCAAATCTGGAAGCGCTCTACTGCACCGCGCAGCAAAAGACCGAGATCGAGTCGCTCAATCTGCCCTTTGATTTTCGGATCTTCGTCGTTCAATAGGCTATATTCCATCGGCATGCTTTGCTGCTAGACTTACCTATCTCTTGACAAATTTGTTCACCTTTATTTGCTTGACTTTTTGCTAACGGGGTGTATTATTAACACCGTTAGCTATTTTGACGTTCGTTTGAAACGATCGTTACTGTGAAGAAAGGTGAAGTGCTGAACATGGATTATACGGCTCTTGCACGCGAATATATGGAAGTTCTCTTCAAGATGCGCAAACGTAAAAATCAAAAAAAGATCTCTGACTCCATGCACGGGGAGCAGTTTGTGCTCGGCTATCTCTCCCATCACGACGGCTGCGTCATCCCCAGCGATATCAGCAATGAGATGGGCATCAGCAGCGCGCGCATCGCGGCGGCGCTGGGCAATCTGGAGTCCAAGGGTCTGATCACCCGCCGCATCGATGTGCGGGATCGCAGGCGCATCCTTGTGGAACTGACCGATGCCGGCCGCGCACTGGAAGCCGAGCACGAAAAAGCCATCATGAGCATGATGGCGCGTATGCTCGAAGATCTTGGAGCAGAAGACGCAATCGAGTTTCTGCGCATCCTGAAGAAGTTGAGCACGCACGTTCCGGAAGATTTTTTCCCACCGGACGATGCAATAAAATGACGTTTGCTTCGTCATGTGGCTAGCCCCTTTGCGATCAGGTGATCGCTGGAATCGAAATCGTAACATATAAGGAGAAATACATGTTCCGTTTACTCAAACGCCTGAAGGCAGCCGAGTGGCTGCAGGCGCTCGTCAGCCTCGTGTTTATCGTCACGCAGGTCTGGCTGGACCTCAAACTGCCGGATTATATGTCCGAAATTACAATGCTCACGCAAACCCCGGGCAGCGCGATGTCCGACATCTGGCTCGCGGGCGGCAAAATGCTGCTCTGCGCACTGGGCAGCGTGTTTTCCGCGGTCATCGTGGGCTTCTTTGCCTCGCGCATTGCAGCCTCGTTCTCTCAGCGGCTGCGCAGTCAGCTATTTTCGAAAGTGGATTCGTTTTCCATGGAAGAGATCAACCGCTTCTCGACAGACAGCCTGATTACGCGCTCCACCAACGACATTACCCAGGTGCAGATGCTGATCACCATGGGCCTGCAGATGATCATCAAGGCCCCGATCATGGTGATCTGGGCGGTGACCAAAATCGCCGGAAAAGGCTTGGAGTGGTCGCTGGCCACGGGCGTTACCGTGCTGATCATGATCGCCGTGATTTCGATGATGATGGCACTCGTTCTGCCGAAGTTTCGCAAGATGCAAACCCTGACGGATAACCTCACCCGCGTGACACGCGAAAACCTCACGGGACTTCGCGTGGTGCGCGCCTATAATGCGGAATCCTATCAGGAAAACAAGTTTGAAGTTGCCAACGCGGAGTTAACCGCGACGCAGCTCTTCACCAACCGCGGCATGGCGGTCATGATGCCGCTGATCTCCACGCTGATGAGCGGGCTCACGCTCGCCATCTACTGGATCGGCGCGACGTTGATCAACAACGCGGGCATGATGGATCGCCTCACGCTGTTCTCCAACATGGTGGTCTTCTCCGCTTATGCCATGCAGGTCATCATGTCGTTCATGATGCTGGTCATGATATTCGTGCTCTGGCCGCGTGCATCTGTCTCCGCCAAGCGTATCAATGAAGTGCTTGAGACACAGCCCTCCATTCTGGACGGAACGCGAACCGAAGGCGAAAGCGGTAAAGTCGGCGAAATCGAATTCCGCAACGTCAGTTTCCGCTACCCCGGCGCGGCGGACGATGTGCTGTGCGACATCAACTTCACCGCAAAACACGGCGAAACCGTCGCCTTCATCGGCTCTACCGGCAGCGGAAAGAGCACGCTGATCAACCTCATCCCCCGCTTCTACGACGCAACGGCGGGCGAGGTATTGGTTGACGGCGTCAATGTCCGGCAATACACGCTGGATGCGCTGCACAACAAGATCGGCTATGTCCCGCAAAAAGCGGTCACCTTCCGCGGTACGGTCGCAAGCAACATCGCCTTCGGTGATAACGGCAAGTCTACCGCAACAGAGGACGAAATCGCGACCGCCATGCGAATTGCACAGGGTGCGGACTTTGTCGAGCAGATGGAAGGTCAATACAACGCCGATGTTGCCCAGGCGGGCGCAAACCTCTCCGGCGGGCAAAAGCAGCGCCTCGCAATTGCGCGTGCAATCGGAAGAAAGCCCGAGATCTATATCTTTGACGATAGCTTCTCCGCGCTCGACTACAAGACCGACCGCGCGCTGAGAACCGCGCTACGCCGCGAGACCGCCGGGGTGACCAACCTGATCGTTGCTCAGCGCATCGGAACTATCTTGGACGCGGATCAGATCTTCGTGCTCAACGATGGCATGATCGTCGGCCACGGTACACACAAACAACTGCTGCAAACATGCGATGTCTACAAGGAAATCGCCATGTCGCAGCTGAGCGAGGAGGAATTATTCGCATGAGCGATCAAAATAGAAACGCTTCTATGAAAGCACCCGGCGCAGAACGCGGTGGCATGGGTGGGCCGGGCGGCGGCGGACCGGGTCGGGGACTGAGCATGCCCGTTGAAAAGCCCAAGGACTTTAACGCAACCATGAAAAAACTGCTTTCCTACTGCAAGCAATACCTGGTTCCGATTCTCATCGCGTTGGTAGCCGCGGTCGGCGGAACCATTCTCCAGATCGTTGGCCCGGATCGGCTGAAAATTCTGACCAACGAGATTATGAAGGGCTTACCGGTGATGTCGCAGGGGAAGCCGGTGCTGGGTTCGATCGATATGAGCGCCATCGGCGTCATCGCGCTCTCGCTCGCCGTGCTGTACGGTTTGTCGTTTCTACTCAATCTGCTGCAAAGCCAGATCATGGCGGTTGTGACCCAGCGCATCTCCAAGCGGATGCGCACGGATATCTCACAAAAGATCAACCGTTTGCCGCTGAAATACTTTGACTCCACGAGCTATGGCAATGTGCTCAGCCACGTGACCAACGATGTAGACGCCATCGGGCAAACGCTGAGCCAGAGCCTTGGCACGCTGATCACCGCGATCACAATGCTCGTAGGCTCGCTTGTCATGATGCTCTTCAACAGCTGGATTCTCGCCTTGACCGCAATCGCCGCAAGCCTGTTCGGATTCGTACTGATGATGGTGATCATGAAGCACTCGCAGAAATACTTCTCCGCGCAGCAGAAGGAACTCGGCAAGATCAACGGCCACATTGAGGAAGTCTACACCGGGCACAATATCGTCAAGGTGTATAACGCCAGCAATGAAGCCACACGCGTGTTTGAACAGAGTAACTCGACGCTCTACCAGAGCGCATGGAAATCCCAGTTCCTCTCCGGTCTCATGATGCCGGTCATGGGATTCGTCGGAAACCTCGGCTATGTCGCGGTCTGTGTTGTAGGTGCGGCTCTCGCAGTTAAAGGTACCATCACGTTTGGCGTGATCGTAGCGTTCATGATGTACGTTCGCCTCTTTACGCAGCCGTTGTCGCAAATCGCGCAGTCGATGAACAACCTCCAGCGCACGGCGGCAGCCAGCGAGCGCGTCTTTACGCTGCTCGAAGAACCGGAACTGGAGCACGAGGACGGGAAGAAGCCGCTTTTGCAGTGCATCGACGGCAGCGTCGCGTTTGATCACGTGAAGTTCGGCTACCAGCCGGGCAAACCAATCATCCATGATTTCTCCGCCAGCGTGAAACCGGGTCAGAAGGTCGCAATCGTTGGCCCGACAGGTGCCGGAAAGACCACCATGGTCAACCTGCTGATGCGGTTTTACGAGCTCGACGGCGGCGAAATCCGCATCGACAACATCCCGATCCAGTCCGTCCCGCGCGAGGATGTTCACGCGCAATTTGGTATGGTGCTGCAGGATACGTGGCTCTTTGAGGGTACGATCCGCGAAAACATCGTCTACAGCAAGCCGGATGTGACGGATCAGCAGGTCGTCGACGCCTGCAAGACGGTCGGCCTCCACCGCTTCATCAAGACACTGCCAAAGGGCTACGACACCGTGCTCAACGACAAGGCGAGCCTCTCGGAAGGGCCAAAGCAGCTCCTGACCATCGCACGCGCGATGATTCTGGATGCGCCGCTGCTGATTCTCGACGAGGCGACCAGCTCCGTCGATACCCGTACCGAGCGCATGGTGCAGCAGGCGATGGATCGCCTCACCAACGGCAGAACCTCGTTTGTGATTGCGCACCGACTCTCGACGATCAAGAACGCGGACCTCATCCTCGTGATGAAGGATGGCGACATCGTCGAAAGCGGCAACCACAAGGAACTGCTTGCCAAAGGCGGCTTTTACGCCGAGCTGTACAACAGCCAGTTCGAGGCAGCGTAAACCAAAGCAACACAAAAGCGCTTGGGGAAAATCCCAAGCGCTTTTTTTGCGCGATCTTTCGTTACAGCTCCACAAAGCCCTCAAAGTTCTTTTTCGCGTCGCCGGTCACAAACACCGTTTCGTCGGTATAGCGCACCAGAAGATCGCCGCCGCGCAGGCGGACGGTGATGTCCTCGCCTTTGTCGCAAAAACCGTTCTCCGTCGCGGCGACGACGGCGGCGCACGCGCCCGTGCCACAGGCGAGCGTCTCCCCGCTGCCGCGTTCCCAAACGCGCATCTTGAGCGTATGCCCGTCCAGCACCTGCACAAACTCGACATACACGCGATCCGGGAAGATCGACGCGGTTTCGATTGCGGGGCCGATCTTCTCGATGTCCAGCAGGTCGGGATATTCCACGAACACCACGCAGTGCGGGTTGCCCATCGAAACGCAGGTGATGTTGTACGGTTTCTCATCGATGATGACCGGGCGGGAGACAATCTTGTCCCCATCCAACAGTACGGGGACATCCTGCGGATTCAGCTCCGCTTTGCCCATGTCCACGGTGACGGACTTCACCGTGCCGCCGCGCACATAAAGCTTGAGGTGCTTGATGCCGCTTTTCGTCTCGATCGTGAGCCCGGTTCGATCTGTCATGTCGTTGTCGTAGAGGTATTTACCCACGCAGCGGACGCCGGTGCCGCACATCTTTCCCTCGCTGCCGTCGCGGTTGAAGATTCGCATCTTTGCGTCCGCAATCGTGGATGGCTCGATGAGGATGATGCCATCCCCGCCGATGCCCGCGTGCGGTTCGGAAAGATAGACGCTCAGCGATTCCGGCGCATCAATCGTTTGCTCCATGCAGTTGAAGTAGATGTAGTCGTTGCTGGTTCCGTTCATCTTGGTAAACGGCAGGCGCATCTTCTGCGTGCGCATGTGGTTGATGTCCACAAGCTCTGTGCTGTGCTCGGAATAGCGGCTTAGCAGGCTGTCCGCAAGCGCGTTTGCCGTGTCCACCGAGGTGAGGCAAGGCACCGCGCGCTCGATTGCCTTTCGGCGAATCTTCACGCTGTCCCGCGAGGGTAGCCGCCCCTTTGTGGAGGTGGAGATGATGTAGTCGATCTTGCCACTCTCAATCAGCGTCAGAATATTATTCTCCGAAGACTCGTGCAGCTTGCCGACTTCGATGACCTGCATCTGCGCCTCTATCAGTACCGCAGCTGTGCCCTTTGTGGCATAGAGCGTGAAGCCCAGATCGGCGAATTTTCGCACCGCGTCGGTCATCTCCGCCTTGTCCTGATCGCGTACGGTGACAAGCAAGCCTCCGCGCCGCTTCATGTTGTAACCCGCGGCGACAAGGCCTTTATAGAGCGCCTCCTCGCGCGACTTTCCGATGCCGAGCACCTCGCCCGTAGACTTCATCTCCGGATCGAGCAGGATATCGACGTCCGCAAGCTTCTCAAAAGAGAACACCGGCACCTTGACCGCGACATAGGGCGGCGTTTTGTAAAGTCCCGTGCCAAAGCCCATGTCGCTGAGTTTATCGCCCAGCATGGCGCGCGTGGCAAGGTCTACCATCGGCACACCCGTAACCGTGCTGATGTACGGCACCGTGCGCGACGAGCGGGGGTTGACCTCGATGACGTAGATTTCGTTTTCGTAGATCACGTATTGGATGTTGATGAGTCCCCGTGTGCTGAGCGCGAGCGCAAGCCTGCGCGAGTGATCCACCACTCGCTCGATGAGCGGGCCGTTGAGGTTCCACGCGGGATAGACCGCGATGGAATCACCGGAGTGGACGCCCGCGCGCTCGATATGCTCCATGATGCCGGGAATCAGGATTTCTTCCCCGTCGCAGATAGCGTCCACCTCGATCTCGGTACCCATCAGGTATTGATCGATCAAAATCGGGTTGTCGATGCCTTTTCGCAGGATGATGCCCATGTATTCGCGCACGTCATCATCCGAAAACGCGATGATCATGTTCTGCCCGCCGAGCACGTAGCTGGGGCGAATCAGCACAGGATAACCCAGCGATTGCGCGGCCTCTAGCGCCTGTTCCTCGGTCTTAACCGTCTTTCCGCAGGGGCGCTTGATGTGTAGTTGTTCAAGCAGCGCGTCAAACCGTTCCCGATCCTCCGCGGCGTCGATGCTGTCCGCGGGGGTTCCGAGGATGCGCACGCCCTGCTCGGAAAGATACCGCGTGAGCTTGATTGCCGTCTGCCCGCCGAACGCAACGACCACGCCGTAAGGCTGCTCGGTGTGGATGACGTTCATCACGTCCTCCGGCAGCAGCGGCTCAAAGTAAAGCCTGTCCGCCGTATCAAAGTCCGTGGAGACCGTCTCGGGGTTATTGTTGACGATGACCACCTCATACCCCGCCTGCTTCAGCGCCCAGACGCAGTGGACAGAGGCATAATCAAACTCGATGCCCTGACCGATGCGGATCGGCCCGGAGCCGAATACGATCACGCGGCGCTTGCCTGTGTCGTGTTTTTGCAGGAAGGTCTGCGCTTCGTTCTCCATACAATCATAGTCCGCGTAGAAGTACGGCGTCTGTGCCTCAAACTCCGCCGCGCAGGTATCTACCATGCGATAACCTGCGTACAGGTGTTCCTTGACAGGCTGTCCGCTGATGCGCGTTAGAACTTTGTCGGGGTAACCGAGTTTCTTTCCTTCAAGATACGCCTCATCCGTCAACCTGCCCGCCGCGAGCGATTGCTCGAATTCGACGAGATGCTTGAGTTTGGCGAGAAACCATATGTCGATCATCGTGATCTCGTGGATCTCGTCCAGCGTAATGCCCCGCTTGATCGCCTCAAACACCACAAACATGCGTTCGTCGTCGCAGTTATGGAGGCGTTCATGAATCTGCTCGGTCGGGATGCCCGCGAGCTTTGGCATATTCAGACTGTCCTGCGAAATTTCCGCGCCGCGCACCGCCTTCATGATCGCCTGCTCAAACGTAGGCCCAATCGCCATGACCTCTCCCGTGGCTTTCATCTGCGTGCCGAGCGTGCGTCTGCCGTAGACAAACTTGTCAAACGGCCACTTGGGCAGCTTGACCGCCACATAGTCCAGCGCGGGCTCAAAGCACGCGGAGGTGTTGCCGGTCACCGCGTTTTGAATCTCGTCCAGCGTGTAGCCGATCGCGATCTTGGTCGCTACTTTCGCAATCGGGTAGCCGGTCGCCTTGGAAGCCAGCGCGGAGGAGCGGGAGACGCGCGGATTGACCTCGATCACCGCGTAGTCAAAGCTCGTGGGGTGCAGCGCAAACTGGCAGTTGCAACCGCCCTCGATGCCGAGGGTGTCGATGATGTTCCGCGTCGCCGAACGCAGCATCTGATACTCGCGATCGCTCAGCGTGACAGCCGGTGCAATCACGATGCTATCACCCGTGTGCACGCCGACGGGGTCGAAGTTTTCCATGCTGCAGATCGTGATGACGTTGCCGTTTTTGTCGCGCATGCCCTCAAACTCGATCTCTTTCCAACCGGAGATGCATTTTTCGACCAGAATTTGGTGAATGGGTGACATGCGAAGCCCGTTGGTCGCGATCTCATGTAGCTCCTCGCGCGTTTGCGCGATGCCGCCGCCGCTGCCGCCGAGCGTGAACGCCGGGCGTACGATCACGGGATAGCCGATCTCCTGCGCAAATGCGAGCGCTGCGTCAAGCTCGGTTACCACCAGCGAAGGGATTACGGGCTGACCGATCTCAATCATCGCGTCCTTAAAGAGCTGCCGATCCTCCGCTTTGGCGATGGTGACCGGGTTCGCGCCGAGCAGCTTGACGCCGTGCGCGTCGAGGAAGCCATCCTTTGCCAGCTGCATGGAGAGCGTCAACCCTGTCTGCCCGCCGAGGGTGGAAAGAAGGCTGTCCGGCTTCTCCTTTTCGATGATGCGCTTGAGCGTAGTCAGCGTCAGCGGCTCGATATAGATATGATCCGCCATCGCGCGGTCGGTCATGATCGTCGCCGGGTTGGAGTTGACCAGAATGACCTCCAGCCCCTCCTCGCGCAGCGCGCGGCAAGCCTGTGTGCCCGCGTAGTCAAACTCCGCCGCCTGACCGATCACAATGGGACCGGAGCCGATGACCATCACACGTTTGATCTGTTGATCCAGTGGCATAATTTACTCCTTTTGTCGAAGAAACCAGGTGTTCGGCGCGCTACTTTAACCGCGCGCGCCGTCCATTAAATCGAGAAACTGGTCGAAGAGATAGCGCGTGTCCAGCGGGCCTCCGCACGCCTCAGGATGAAACTGCACCGAGAACGCGGGAATGTCGAGGTACTCCATCCCCTCGCAGGTGCCGTCGTTGAGATTCTGAAAGCTCACGCGCGAATTCTTTGGCAGACAATCGTTCTTGACTGCGTAGCCGTGGTTCTGGCTCGTGATGTAGACCTTGCTGCTTGCTGTCTCCTGCACGGGCTGGTTCGCGCCGCGATGACCATATTTAAGCTTCATGGTCTCGCCACCGCGCGCGAGCGCAAGCAGCTGGTGGCCTAGGCAGATACCGAAGATCGGCGTCCTCGTGTCGCAGAGCTTCTGCAGCTCGCGGATGATACCGGAATTTTCCGCGGGGTCTCCCGGCCCGTTGGAGAGCATGATCCCGTCGGGGTTCACCGCGAGAAGTTCTTCCGCCGTTGTGCTGGCGGGCATGATGGTCACATCGCAGCCGCGCTTAGCAAGCTCGCGCGCGATGTTTCGCTTCGCGCCAAAGTCCCAGAGTACGACGCGGCGCTTTGCCATATCCGCGCGAAGAGCGGTCGGATGTTTGCCGCTGACGGCCTCCACCGCGCCCGTCAGGCGGTAGCTGCGAAGTTGACCAAGGATCTCTTCGTCCGGGTTCGGGTCGTCCGTGATCAGCGCGTTCATCACGCCGTGTTCGCGGATGATCTTCACCAGTGCGCGGGTATCGATGTCCCATAGCCCCACAATGCCGCTGGATAATAAAAAAGTGTCAAGGTCTTCTTCACTGCGAAAGTTAGAAGGCACTTGACACCAGGAACGAACGATATACCCTTTCAACGCGGGTTGCTCCGCCTCGAAATCGGCGGGAATGACGCCATAGTTTCCAATCAACGGAAACGCCTGCACCACCATCTGGCCATAATAACTGGGATCGGTCAACGTCTCCAGATATCCGGTCATGGCAGTCGTAAACACAATTTCGGCGATCACCTGCCCGCTGGCGCCCAGCGGCCGGCCGCGAAAAACCTGCCCGTTTTCCAGGATCAGGTATCTAGGCTGTTCCATCCGTTTCCTCCTATTTCTCTCGATTCGCATCGGGGTTTGATTCGCCAATATCCAAATTTCTTTAGCGAAGAATATACCATATATCGTGGCGATAGAAAAGCTAAATATTATATTTATACCAACAATATTTATATTTATACTTTTCGGAGATCCCCGTAAAAAAGGCTCCTTCGGATGTTGCCGGAGGAGCCTTCTTACAGGATGAAATCAGTCTCTTCG
>JBDKRF010000458.1:0-1780 GCA_039683525.1 Clostridiaceae bacterium | reverse complement strand
CGCATACTTGGAATCCTCTGCGGAAACCGTGCCGCCGAGATAGGCATAGAGTGCGTCGAGCTGTGCGACGGTCAGGTAGTCCCAAACCTCCAACGCGTGGCGCGTGGTGTCGATGGTGTAGTTCCGAGCCGCAACGGCGAAATACGCCGTATCCTCGCCGGATGCCAGTGCCGCAACGCCCGCGATAAAGTCAACTTGACCCTGATCGCAAACGTGCGTCTGATTCTCTGCGTAAATTCTAGGCATGTTGTTGCGCCCCCTTACGCGATCTTGATGGAGCGAAGTACCGCAGCCGCGCGGGTTGCTTTGAGTGCGATTGCCGCGATCATTTCAACAGCGCCAGTCTGGACAGCTTCAACGCGGGTGAAGTCGGGCAGGTAGGTGTTCACGATGCCGTTGCCCTCGGGCGAAATGCCGTGAATGCCGTCCATGCCGAGACGAACCGCGAAGATGTCGGTTTCACCCGTTGCGCCGTTGGTCGCGATGACGGGGTTGGACGATCCAGCGCGATCACCGAGAGCCATGAGCAGGGACGGGCCCCACTGGAGCACTTCGGAACCGTAGTTCTCTTTGGTGCTGGTATTCTGTCCGGCGAGATCGAGCACAACCTGCATCGCGGCGAACATGTCGCTGTTCATGAGGTAGAGCGTCGGTGCACCATCCATCACAGCGCGCATCTTGCGGAACTGGTACAGGAACGCTTCCCAGTTGAGCTTGATGTTCGCGGCACTGTCCAGCGCGATTGCGCCGGGATCAATCTCGGTGCTCGAACCCGTGAGAATCTTATCCAGGCCGTCGAACTGCGTACCGTCGCCAATCGCGGAGTCGCCGTTGATGAACATGTCATGGAACATGGCCTTGGTCGCCTTGATCTTCTGATCCTGCTCGAACATGACGAGATCAACAACCTGCTCCTCGTTTGCGCGGAGAGCGCGGTCGATCTGATACGAGCCGCCGAAGATTTTTAGATTTGCCGTGATCTGCGTGGTCACCGCTTCCTGCGGGGTGTAGTCGGCGTTGATTGCGCGTGCCGCTGCCGTCGGGAGAGTGGTCACGCGGTTGTACACGTAGGCCAGAGACTTGCCCTGCGGCTTTACGGTGTTGTCGAACGGGAGTTTATCGAGAAGCGGCGATTGCCGGAATTCATCGATAACGGTCTGAACGAGCTTGCTCTGCGAGAGCTGCTGTGCGTTTGCCAGTGTGAGAGCCATTTAGGTTATCCTCCAAACATTTGTTTCTTTGCTTCGTCTCGTGCGGTAGTCTGATCGCCAGCTCCACCGCCCTGCTTGTCGCCCCACGCGCCGCCCGATGCCTTGCCGACAAGATACGGCTTTGCTTTGGTGAGCGCGTCGAGTGCTTCTTTGACACCAGTCACATTGCCCTTGTCATCGACCTTGATATTGCTCTTGTCCATGAGCGCAAGATCCGCATCGGGATCAACGATTTTGAGTTCAACGGATGCCGTTTTGACTTCGGCGGCGATCAAACGATCATTCGCCATCTGGAGCACCTTGTTTACTTCTTCCTGCTTTTCGGGCGGCAGTTGCGCCTTCTTCGCGTCACGCGCGCTTTCAAAGAGTTCGGTCGCTTCGTCCTCGGTGAGGTTGTACTGTTCGGCCATCGACTTGATGACGGCCTTTGACGCGTGATCCGTGCGCTTTTCGACAGCGCCTAGCATCGTCTGCGCCAGCTTTTCATAGTCGAGTTCCTGCGCCTTTGCAGGTTCTTGCTTCGGCGGTTCAGCCTTGGGCGGTTCCGTCTTGGCAGGTTCGGTCTTGGG
>JBDKRF010000457.1:0-6270 GCA_039683525.1 Clostridiaceae bacterium | reverse complement strand
TTCGTTACCGAGCCCACAGTTAGAGAGATCCACCTTCGTCAGATTCGGCAGGTACTTCAGCTTGTCCGAAATCTCTTCCGGCGAGGTGAGCGCGTAGCCATTCAAGTCCAGCTCTGTCGTCTGCGAGGTTACTTGCTGCGAAAACAGCTCAAACGAGAACGAAAACGCGATCTTGGGAAATGCCGTCAAGAGGGCATACATCTGATCAATCGAAACCTGCTGCCCTTCCAGATTGACGCTCGTGAGCGCGGGCAGCGTTGCAAGCACGTCCGTCAACTTTTCAAGATCCACCGTTTTTCCGGTGAAGTCCAGCGACTGCGTCGTCGTCGGCATCCGCTCGCCAAACGCGTCCACATCGCACACAAACGCGATGCTAGGGTAGTCCGCCTCAAGTGCCGCAATCTCGTCCGCACTCCAGCCCGTATCGTTGCAGATCACCTCTGTCAGCGAGGACAGCCCCCTTAAAAGCGGCTTGACTGCATCCACGGAGATGGTCTGTCCGGTCAAATCGAGCGAAGTGTCCGTGTTCTTGACCGAAGCACTGCCGATTGACGCATTCCAAGAGAACGAAACGTTGGCATACCTTGCTGCGGCTTCGGCAAACGCCGCGTCCACGGTGCAGCTGGTTGCGTCCACACGCGTTAACGACGGAAAATACCGCAGCATCGCAAGGTCGCTTGCCGTGCAGTTCTGCGGCAGCGTGAGTTCGCTCGAAGTGCTGTCAAACGCTTCCGTGCCAAGCGGCACCTTCCAGAGAATCACGCAATCGGGAAGCTTGGCTATGAGCGCGTCCACCGTTGCCGCATCCGCAGCGACTGCCCGAAGATCGAGCGTCTTGAGCTGATCAAACCCCGCAAAATCCTGATTCTTCAACTGCGCCAGATCGGTTATAGTGATGGTCTCCGCGCTTGGGTCAAGCTTTTCCGCCGCGCATCCTGTCATCATCAAGAGACAGAGCGAAAAAGTCGCAAGCAGCAAAACAGAAAGCCAATTGCGTCTCCTCACGATATTGCTTTTCTTCCGATTCCCGATCATAAAATCCTCACTCTTTCTCATTCGAATCTTTTCATGATCCTTTTTCCGTCATCCATCGCCGGGTCAATCAACCCAGCGGATAGTTTTCCAACCCGAAGCGAACGAGCGCCGCGATGGATTGCGCGTTGACAACGAGCAGCGCAAGCACTGCCGCGGAAAGCACGCCGATCTGCGCCGCGCGCCATTTTTCCAGCACACGCATGATCAGCATGACGATCAGTGACACAAACGCCCAACCGAAATACAGGCTGTAGAGCACGAGCGCGTTCTCCGAAGTACCCCAGCCGACCACGCAAAGCAGCAGCAGTGAAAACGCGGCCCATCCCGCGCAGATCTGCGCATACCTGCTCTTAAGATTTGTTAGAAAGCCCGCAATCGCTGCCGCAAGGCTAAAGAAGCCCAACACGCTCCACTGATTGACCGCTGCCTGTTGAAACACGGCGATGCCGTCGACATAGCGCGTGATCTCCGAAGTAGGCGCGATCAGGCAGGAAGCGGCAAATTCGCTGTATTGCATCGCCCGCGCAAGAAATGGCAGCTTCTCTCCCGCAAACTGCATCAAAAACCGGATGCTTTCGGCGCTGGATAGCACCATCGCCACGCGCCCAAGCAGAATCATGAGTACCGCAAACTGCAGCACGGCGAGCGCGCAACGCTTGACTTTTTCTTTGAAGTTACCTTTCACCGGAAGTAGCAGGAGGAAGATTCCGCTTGTCACCGTCGATCCGCTCGCGGCAACCCACGCCGTATCGCGCCCCTGATCCTCACCTTTCACGATCATCCAAACCAGCAGAATCAGCCAGAAGGTGGAGAAGATATACTGCTCCACATTCAGCAGAAATAGTAACGTTGGATAAAGCAGCGAGAAGCACACGAGCGCAAGCGCCTTGACCGCGCCCTTTGCGCCGGTCATCCGCACGATCAGCACAATTCCCAACGCAAGAAACGCAGATTGAACAATCTGCACAATTGCGGGATACGCGTCTGGCAGCATGATCACCCTTGAGACCAGCGAGGCTGCGAGCGCAAACGGCGCGGCAAACGCGCCGAACAGCGGCTGCCGAATGTCGTTTTCCGACGCCGCGATGTTATAAAACACGTTTTGCTCTGTCAGCATGGAAGAATCGCTGGAATAGACGATGTCGATCTTGTCCCAAACGTTGTCGGAAGAGGCGTTCGCCGCGTCAAACACGCTGGTTTTGCTGTAGACCAGCGATATTGCCATCGCGAAGACGACAACCGCGATGATGAGATACCAGCGCTCCACCCGGTCGGACGCGTGGAACACCGACCGCATCCGCGCGGTAAACCAGCCGATGAACCAGTAGAGATACACGAACAGCGCGGGAATGGAAGCAACCGCGGCAACGCCGGTAAAGAGGCGGCCAAACCGCGCGATCACCCCGGTCACCGTAGTGCTGGTGATCTCTCCCGCGAGGCTCTGCAAATGATAATAGAAGAGACCGGCGTAGCAATAGGCGGCATAGAGCGCAAGAATTGCGCTGAGAATGGCGATCCAACGAATGCGCGAAGCAAACGCGCGCTCCAGAAAGCGAAACTTGAAGATCAAGACCGCAAGCGTAACCATCGCCAGCGGGATTCCGGCGGCTACCCAAATCAAGCTTCCCTTGGTGGAAAGCAGCCCCGCAAGCGCAGTCCCCGAAAGCAGTAGCACGCATCTGAGTACCGTGCGCAGACCGCTTTTTTGAGCCAGAAATTCTTCCGACATCGCCATACCTCGTCTTTTCTCACGAAATCCAGTTGTATCGATTTGCGTCATTATATCACGCGTAGATTGACCAATCAAACCGGCGGAGCATGCATAAGCATCCCCCGCGCTTACCGGGTCAGGCCTTCTTCTTGCGAAACGCGAACAGCTTGAGCAGTATAAATGTCACGGGAATGCCGATCACTGCGGCGAGGATATACGCCATCAGCTCCGACTGCTTGAAGACGCCATGCACGAGAAACACCACGACGTTCTGAATCAGAAAATTCGGGATGTACGAGACAAAGAAGCGCAGCATCTTGGGGAAACTGAGCCGCTCATGAAACGTAATTGCACTGTTGAGCAGATATGAGATTCCGAGGCTTAAGAGATAGCCGCACCAGAACGCAACCTGCGCGGGCAAAACGCGGGAAAACAGATACGAAAGCACAACCCCGTTGAAGGTGTTGATCACGCCGATGACCAGAAACCGGAAGAACTCAAACGAAAAGAAATAGCGCTTCGCCTTCTCCAGCGCGCTCAGATGAAACTCACTCCAGGGCGTGAGCACCCCATGGCGCACGATCGTGCTCGTCTGCGCAAGTTGCGCCATCGGCAGGTCGGAGAGCGAGTCGGAGTAAAACGAATCGACCGCGCTGACGCCCAACTCTTCCAAGAGGCGCTTGGGCTTCTCCGCGCCATAGTTGTTTTCTCCGGTAAACTTGCCCGTTGCGGGATCGACGCGGGAGGCGATCAGGCGCGAAACGCCAAGAATGTTGCAGATCGGTCGCAGCAGAAACTCCGGCGAGGCGGAGATGATCAGATCGTTCTCCTGCTGACGCTCTATATACCAGCCGTAGATCTTGTCTTTGTGCGTCGACCAGAATTCTTCGATTACGGCATCCCGATCGTCCACCCCCTGCAAAAAGGAGAAGAAGTGCTCTTTAAACGCCGTTTTTTGAATGAATCCGAACGCAAACAGCACCAATCCCCAGATCTGGCGCGGAAGAAAACGCAAAAGCGCAGGCTTCTTCTTCAGGCAGAAGCGATAGAAATCGATCGTGCAGTCCCCTGCGTAGATGCAGTGGTCAAAATCGTAAGCGTTCATGTGTCGTCCTTTTTCGCGTACCATGCATTTGTCTGTCAAAACAGCATACGCCGCTTCTTATTTTAGTGGGTAACAGCAGGATTCGTCAATGCGGCGAATATCGACCGTGCGAACAAAAAACGCGAACAAGAATCAAGAGAATTCGACACAACCCCTATTGCCTCACGTGGTGAAGTATATTATAATGCAAAACAAGTATCATCAACGGATGAAGGGGGAATGTTGATTGAATCATATCATCGAAGTCGTCGGGCTCAAAAAGAGCTACGGGCAAGTGCAAGCGGTCAAGGGACTGGACTTTTACGTGGAGGCTGGTAAGATCTTCGCGTTTCTCGGCCCGAACGGCGCGGGGAAATCCACCACGATCGATATCATCTGCACGTTTTTAAAGGCGGACGCGGGCACGGTCGAAGTCGACGGGCACCTGCTTGGTCGGGACGACAACGCAATTCGCCAGAGCATCGGCGCGGTGTTTCAGGACGGGCTGTTAGACCCGCTGCTCACCGTGTCTGAAAACCTGCACATCCGCGCGGGGTTTTACGGGCTGCGGGGGAAACGGCTCGAACAGACCATCCGCGAGATTGCGCAGCGCATGGGCATTGAGGAGATCATGAAGCGGCCTTACGGCAAGCTCAGTGGCGGTCAGCGCAGGCGTTGCGATATCGCGCGCGCGCTGGTCAACACGCCGAAGATTCTCTTCCTCGACGAGCCCACCACCGGCCTCGACCCGCAGACGCGCAAGAGCGTATGGGAGACGATCACGAAGCTCCAGCAGGACTCTGGCATGACCATCTTCCTCACCACGCATTATATGGAAGAGGCAGCCGAGGCGGACTACGTCATCGTCATCGACAACGGCAGCATCGTCGCCAAAGGCACGCCTTCCGACCTGAAGGAACGGTTTACGAGCGATAAGCTCACGTTCACCACCAAGGAACCGGAGGCGCTTGCCGCACGGCTCGCCGCCGCAGGACTCGTTCCGGAGGTGGTTGCAAACCGCGTGACGCTGCGCGTTGCCAACACGCTTGCCGCGCTGCCGATCCTCGAAACCTATAAGGATGCCATCACCGGCTTTACGGTTACGACGGGCACGATGGACGACGCGTTTATCGCCATCACCGGAAAGGAGATTCGCGAATGATCAACTTTATGAAGCGTAACCTCCTGGTCTTTTTCAAGGACAAAGCATCCGTGTTTTTCTCTCTGCTGTCGGTGTTCATCATCATCGGTATGTATGCGCTCTTCCTTGGCGACGTGTGGTCGAGCGGGATGGAAGGCGTTGTCGGCGCGCGCAACATCATGGATCGCTGGATTGTCGCGGGACTCATCGCGGTCACGTCCGTCACCACCACGATGGGCGCGTTTGGCACCATGGTCGAGGACAAATCCAAGAAGATCATCAAGGACATCCGCTCTTCTCCGATGCCGCGTGTGAACATCGCGGGCGGGTATATCCTCAGCGCGTTCGTCATCGGCGTGATCATGTGCGTGGTGGCGCTGATGCTTTGCCAGCTTTACTTGCTCAGCGGCGGCGGCACGATGTTCACGGGGATTCAGTTCCTCAAGATCTTCGCTTTGATCCTGCTTTCAACGTTTAGCAACACCGCGCTGGTGCTGTTCTTCGTTTCGTTTTTCAGCAGCAACAATGCGTTTTCGATCGCGAGCACGATCATCGGCACCGTCATCGGCTTTTTGACCGGCATCTATATTCCGATTGGTCAGCTGCCCGCGGGTGTGCAGACGGTCATCAAGCTCTTCCCGCCGTCGCACTCGGCGATGCTCTTGCGGCAGGTGATCATGGAGGACGCGATCAAGACCGGGTTTGCGGGCGCGCCTGCCAGTGTGGTCAACGACTTTCAGGCGCTGTTGGGCGTAACGTTCAAGGTTGGGGACAAGATTGTGACCCCGATGACCAGCATCGTGATTCTGATCGTCTCCGGATTCTTCTTCCTCGGGCTTTCGATGCTGAGCCTCTCCAGAAAAAAGAGATAATTCCTTGGGTTAAGGGAAACAAATTGCCCCCGCTGGCGGTTGTCGGCGGGGGTTTCATTATTAATTTTCTTAGCACTAGATTTAGCTGTTTTTGTGTAAGATAATGTTCATGTGCGGATATGTTAGGAGGTAAATTATGCCGAGCAAGAAATTACCTGAATCGCATTTAAGAATCAAAGAAACATATTACTCGAAACACGAATTTTTATTAACGTGTAATGACGTTTGCGCAAGTATCTTAAAGGAAGTTGATAGAAAGAAATTATGCACTTATAAAATCAATTTTTCAACAGAAGAAGAGGGAGCAAAGTTTGCTCAAGTTAGTAAAGATGGCGATGGCTGGCAGCAATGGCTAATAGATCACGGATATGGATTGGATCTGTATAAGGTATATTATGCGCATACCTTTTATTCTTTGGTTGCTGAT
>JBDKRF010000456.1:0-4903 GCA_039683525.1 Clostridiaceae bacterium | reverse complement strand
GGTTGTTGTGACCGGCGTTGAAATGTTCCGTAAGCAGCTCGATCAGGCGATGGCAGGCGACAACGTCGGCCTTCTGCTGCGCGGCGTTCAGCGCGCGGACATCGAGCGCGGTCAGGTTCTGGCAAAGCCGAACTCGATCCACCCGCACACGCATTTCATGGGTCGCGTGTACGTGTTGACGAAGGAAGAAGGCGGCCGTCACACCCCGTTTTTCTCGGGCTACCGTCCGCAGTTCTACTTCCGCACGACGGACGTGACGGGTTCCATCGAACTGCCCGCGGGCGTTGAGATGGTTATGCCTGGCGATCACATCGACATGAACATCCAGCTGATCAATACGATCGCGATCGAGCCGGGCCTGCGCTTCGCGATTCGCGAAGGCGGCAGAACCGTTGCCTCCGGCGTCGTCACCGAGGTCCTGGACAAATAAGAGTAAGCAACACAAAAGAGGCTCGCTTGCGCGAGCCTCTTTTTGCGTCTAAAGTAATATGCACGAAAGATCGTGTTTATTATAACGAACAAGTTCTTTTGCTTACTTTTCTATTGGAAAGAATCCGTCACGTATCTCTTAAGTTCTTTTGCTTACTTTTCTTTCAAGAAAAGTAAGAAGAAAAGCAAGTTAGCCGTTGGTCGTGCTGCCATCGCCGGTGATGGGGATCACGTCGCCAAGATACGTCGGCAGCGGCTGGAAGATCGAGTACAAGAAATCCTTGCATCGCGCAAGCGTCTCTCTCAAGTCGAAGAGCAGATACGCGTTGTATTCGCGCGTGTCGCAGGAGACGCCGTAGGCATCCAACCCCAGCGCACGGGCGATGTACAGCGCGCGATACAGATGGTATTGCTGGGAGACGATCACGACGGTCTTGATTTGGAAGATGTCACGCGCGCGATAGAGACTCTCGTATGTGGAAAAGCCCGCGTGATCCATGAAGATCACGGCAGGATCAACGCCCCGCTCAATGGCGTAGTCCTTCATCGCGTTGACCTCGTCGTAGTCATCCTGACCGTGGTCGCCGCTCATTAGGAGACGGTCGGAGGCGCCGGCTTCGAATAAATCAACGCCGGTGTTGATGCGATCCTTCAGAATACCGCTTGGCTGCCCGTTGCCCCAAACGCGTGCACCGAGTACGAGAATCGCGTCCACATCGAGCTTTGCCGCCTCTTCTGGCGCGATAACTCGACTCTCCGTCGTTGCCATAACCGCATAGTTCATGGAGAGCGGCAACAACACCACAAGGATAATCAACGCGACAAGAGCGCGTATTAGGCGCTTCTTTTTATTTGGGCTTGGCTTTTTATTCGCTGTCATAGTGAGATCATACGCTTCACATGTGGAGCCAATGCGAAAAAACACCGAACAAAATGTTAATAGTGATTGCGCTTTCCCGATTGCGTATGACTGGGATTTGATGTAGTATCACAAAATAAGAAAGTGTCATGGAGAACGAATTCGACAAGCGACAACCTTCCTGACGAATGCAGGTGCTTCAAATGCAGAGCAAGAGCCTTTCGATATCTAGCAAAGCGGAGATTTCTGCAATCTATTTTGCGTTGCTGCAATGCGGCTATGATTTCTACGCCTTGGAAAAAGATGCCGCGTTAGTTACCATACTGGAATCCTTCCGAGAGGAGGAAAATACGAATCAACACTCTTTCTTCTCGGAGATTCGACAGAAGACTTGCCAAGTCTATCCATATTGGCCCCGCGCAGCCATACTGGAAGAGGCAACATTTTATCTGGATGATTCTTGCGCGGATTTTGTGAATTTCGACCAGTTGCATCGCAGTATCATGAATGCGGCAAATATTTCTTCACTTGAGAAATCGAATGATTTATGGGTATGGATTTCGCGTTTTCCGGCGGCGTTACAAACCATTTTGGACAGCTCATCTTTTCAACTTTATCTCACTTGGGAACGGGGTTGGATTGCAGAGCAAAATGAGATATTTCGCGAAGAACTGATACGTCTTCAAACCATATTTGATCAATGCAATACGCGATATGATTCTCCGCTGCAAGGAACCCATGTTCTACTGAATCCAATTAAATGCACATATTCCTCCGATTACTACACACTGAACAATCAGTTCTATTTTTCGTCTGGACAGTTTCGTCTCGAGTCTGTCGTGCACGAGTTCTTGCACCCGATCTTGCACACGAATGTGATTCAACACAGTGGTTTGATTCTTCAAAAACGCGGTGCATTCTTGGATTTGGATGCGTCGTATTTGCTCGATGGCAGTGATCAGGGCGCACTTAATGCAGCGGAGGAGTATTTCGTGCGAAATCTGACGGAATGTGCCGTTCGAGGAACACTCCCCGGTGATTTCGATCGCTATATTCAAGACTCGCTAGGAAAGTTGTAACTTCACACCATTGTTCATAACTCTAAACCCTGACGTGCATTTGTCAGGTTTCTTTTGCTATACTAATCATAATTAGTGAGAGGAGATCAAGTAAATGCATTATGCCGACTACAAGACCATCCTCTCGCCGCAAAACGGAATGAATCTCTACCGCGGGTGCACACACGGATGCATCTACTGCGACAGCAGGAGCAAATGTTACCAGTTTGACCACGACTTTGAGGATATCGAGATCAAGAGCGACGCGGTGAAGATACTCGAGCAGCAGCTTCGTAAGAAGCGCAGTCCCTGCATGATCGGCACGGGGTCGATGTGCGATCCCTATATCCCGCTGGAGACAAGTTTGCAGCTGACGCGCCAGAGCATAGCGGTGATCGAGCGATACGGTTTCGGACTTGCGATTTTGACCAAGTCCGCGCGGTTGCTGCGCGACCTCGACCTGTTGAAGAAGATCAACGAGCGCACCAAGTGCGTCGTACAGACCACGCTGACCACGTTTGACGAGGCACTCTGTAGAAAGCTCGAGCCAAATGTCTCCACCACGCGGGAGCGATTCGAGATGTTGATGACGCTGAAAGAGGCGGGCATCCCAACTGTCGTTTGGCTCACGCCCATTCTGCCCTTCATCAACGACACGGAGGAGAACCTGCTTGGTTTACTCGACTATTGTTACAGGGCTGGTGTGAAGGGCATCCTCTCCTTCGGCTTTGGCGTGACGCTGCGCGAAGGCGACCGGGAGTATTTCTACGCTGCGTTGGATCGGGACTTTCCCGGCGTCAAGCAGCAGTATATCCGAACGTTTGGCAACGCCTATGTCTGCAACAGCCCGAACAATGCGAAACTAATGGGGATTTTCACCCAGAAGTGCAAGGAGTATGGAATCCTTTACCGGAGCGAAGAGGTGTTTCGATATCTCTGGACGTTTGAAACGAAAGAGAAACAGATCAGTCTTTTTGAAACGTAAGAAATGAAGTTGATTTGCGAAACGTAAGAAACTGAGTTGTCTTGTGACCGACACACGAAATCAAAAGAATCTGTATAACAAAGATCCCGCAATGGCACGGATTTGCGCCATTGCGGGATCTGTCGTCGTTCCCCCGCGCGAGAACCGTCCGGGGGGGGGTGGACGGTTCCCACGCTTTTGATTGCGGGGGGGGGCTCCACAAGGAGGGGTCCTTGCAGGGCTATGTCATCGCTCAACGTGACCGGAGCGAAGTGACCGAATGTTTCCTGTCGCGAAACGGGGTTATTGTGCGTCGGGTTTGTATTCGCCGAAGGTGACGGAGATGGTCTGCTCCTTGCCGTCGCGCTGAATGGTCAGCGTTGCGGTATCGCCCGCATTGTAGCCACTGATGATACTCGCCAGCGCGGTGTTGGAGGTGATCTCGGTATCGTTGACCTTCAGGATCAAGTCGCCCGTCTTCAGGCCGGCTTTCTCTGCCGCGCTGCCGGAGACGATCTGCGCAATCTGAACGCAGGAGGTGCCGCCGTTGAAGAAGTTGCCGAAGAATCCGCCATAGCTGTTGTTTGAATCAGAGGAGAGGGTAACATCCTGCGTATACACGCCAAGGTACGCTCTGCCGAGGACATAGCCGTGGTCGATCAGGTTCGTGATGATGGTCTTCACGCTGCTCACAGGGATGGCAAAGCCGAGGCCTTCCGAGTTACTGCTGCTGGCCTTTGCATTCACGATGCCAACCAGCGAACCGCTGGCGTTGAAGAGCCCGCCGCCGGAGTTGCCCGGGCTGATGGCAGCATCGGTCTGAATCAGCTTCATCTGCGTGTTCTCGACCGTAACTTCACGGCTTAATGCACTGATGATGCCGCTGGTCGCGGTTCCACGCAGTTCACCGAGCGGATTGCCGATGGCGATGACGTCCTCGCCGACGGTCAGCATGTCAGAGTCGCCCAGCGTTGCGGGCGAGAGCCCGGTTGCGTCGATCTTGAGCACGGCAAGGTCACTGCGCGTGTCAGAACCGACGAGCTTTGCCTCGTGCTCGGAGTCGTCGTTGAGGATGACTTTGATGGTCTCCGCGCCGTCTACGACATGCTTGCAGGTAACGATATAGCCGACGCTGGTGAGGATGATGCCGCTGCCGCTACCGAGCTGCGCCTGCTGGTTGCTGTTATCGCCGTTATTGCTGTTCCCGTTGGTAAACGGGAAGCCCTGATTGTTGCTGGCGGTGTAGTAGGTGTCAATCCCGACCACGGAAGGCGCAGTGAGCTCAATAATCTGTGCCTTGCTGAACGTGGTTGCAAAGCTGGTTGTGGATGCATTGGTCAGCCCGCCGCTTCCGCTGACGGCGTTCGCTTCCTTGATTGCGCTACTGGTCGACTGTTGCGTGGAGAGTGCGGAAAGCTGTTCACCGACGTATTGGCGCGTGTAGAGCCCGCCGAGCAGGCCGCCAAGCAGAACGGCAACCAGCATAAACACGATCAGCGTTGAGATGCGTACGCCGTGTGTTTCGCGGTGTCTTGGCGCGCGCGCTCCGTTATCCGGGGTGCCGGGAGAAGAATACCGTTCATACCAATCGTT
>JBDKRF010000455.1:0-12846 GCA_039683525.1 Clostridiaceae bacterium | reverse complement strand
CAGAAACCGATTCTTTCGAACATTACTGGTTTTGTCTTCTACAAAATCATAACTCCATATAGAATTTTTATGCTCTGCTTTCAGACGGATGCAGCTGCCATCTGTTAGCCAGAGTCTGCGTTTCTTTGCCTGCTTTTAGGGCAGTTTTCAGCACTTGACGATGATTTGCTCGTCCGTTTCGTACTTTCTTGCCATCTTCTTACAGCCTATTTGTTTCCTCCTATCGATAAACATGTTCCTGATAGGGGAAGAGAAAACGGGCTTTTTTCAAAGAATATGCTTATGTAAACAGATTGAGGAATGGAATTCAACCGCAAAACAAGATATGATTAATTATATTGCGACGATGATATTTTGAAGTTTGTTTGCCGGATTTTTGACGGTAAGATGGTTTGAGAAATTCTTCATCAATCACGCTAAAATACAAATATTGTCATTCTCATGAATTTGATTTATCAGGAAGTGCGCATAAAATCGAATTAACACAAGGCGGCTGAAATACAAACGCTGCCTACGCACATCTGCAAATCAAATCATATCGAGGAGGAATCACAAATGGCTCTGAAAAAATGGACTGCCCTGATCGCTGCCATCATGATGGCTATTGGATGCTTTACCGCCTGCAGCAGCGCGCCAGCGGAAGCAGCCGCAACAGCTGAACCGGAAGCGACGCAGCAAGCGGCTACGGCTGAACCCGAAGCGACCGCAGAACCTTTTACGCTGGTCTTTTGGCACACTTATGGCGACGGCGAAGAGGAGCAGTTTAAAAACGTCGTACTGCCGATGTGGAACGAACTGCATCCGGAGATCACCATCGAAGCGGTTCGTCAGGACGGCAGCCAGTATCATGAGATGATCGTCACATCCTTTGGCACCGGCCAAAGCCCGGATGTCGCGCGCATTGACATCGTCAACACCGCGGCATATGCATCGCAGGGTGGACTCGTTGCTTTGAGCGATCACGAAGATTTCGCGGCGCTCAAGGATACGTTCCTTAACGGCCCTCTCTCCACAAACCTCTATCAGGGCAGTTATTACGGCCTGCCGCTGGATACCAACTGCAAAGCCGCCGTTATCAACACGGCGATCATGAAAGAACTCGGGATTGAAGGCGCGCCCGCAACCATGGAAGAGTTCATCGCAGCAGCCGAAACGCGCGGCACCTATTCACTCAACGTCTCCGGCGTTGGCGACTGGGATCTGTATCCCTACTTCTGGCTCTTTGGCGGCACGTTGACAGACGAAGGCTTCACCAAGGCCAGCGGCTATCTCGACAGCGCAGCCAGCGTTGCATCGATTCAAACCATGCTCGATCTGCACGCCAAGAAGGTCTTAACCATTCGCGACGTAGACGGAACGGTTGACGCCTGGGACGGCATCAACAGCGATTATGCGATGTTCTTCGAGGGCCCGTGGTTCTTCGGTTCCTATGAAGAAAAGCTCTCGCAGGGCATTATTGCGGCGACAGTACCGACGTTTAACGGGCGCAGCGCATCCGTTGTCGGCGGCGAAAACATCGCGGTGTTTGCGACGAGCACGCATACCGACGCGGCATATGAGTTTGCGAAGTTCATGACCAGTGAACCCGTTCAGCTCGCCATGCTCGAAAAAGGCCAGCTCCCCGTGCTCAAATCTCTGGTGAACAACGAAACCGTACGCAATAATCCCGTTTGGTCGGTCTATATGGCGCAGCTGGAATCCGCCTCCGCGCGAATTCCCTCACCCAACAACGAACAGATCAAGCAGGTCTGGAGCGATGCGATGACGGAAATCTTTGTCAACGGCGGAGATGTTCAGGCAACGCTGAGCGCAGCAGCGCAACAGATGGATGCACTGCTAGGTTAATACCAATCGAAATGCGCGCTGTGCCGCAGGGCAAAGTAGCCTTGCGGCACAGCGCTATCGTAACACCGTAACGCAGTAGGCCGCAGAAATGTCAAACACGTGTTTTCGAACGCAGTTTCAAATCGTACTTGGAAAAAAGGCGTAAAGGGTTGGCTCACAGCACTGCCGTTTATTCTGCCCGGGTTGATTCTCGTTGGGCTGTTCGTTTTGTACCCGATGCTGTTTACCATCCGCATATCTCTATCGGACTACAAAATCGTACAGGGACAGATTGACTTTGTCGGGTTGAAGAACTATATCAACGTCCTGACGGATGCATCCGGCAGGTTTTGGTATGCCTACCGCAACAACTTCCTTTACGCCCTCGTAACGGTGCCGCTGATTCTCTTTGGCGGAATGGTGTTTGCGTATCTCATCAACAATCTTAGACACGGCAAAACCATATTTAAAGTGGGGTTCTATCTGCCCGTTATCACATCTTGGGTCATCGTGAGTTTGGTGTTTACCTACATGTTCAACAACTCCGATCGCGGCCTGATCAATTACATACTGGTGGACAAACTGCACATCCTCAAAGACTATGTGCCATGGCTCCTGCGAGAGTGGTCAGGAAATGCGGCGATCTGGCTCATGGGTTCCTGGAAAAACATCGGCTGGGCGATGCTGATCTTTCTTGCTGCGCTCCAGAGTATTCCGCGGGACTTATATGAGGCGGCGGATTTGGATGGCGCGGGCATCTGGGGGAAGTTTCGGCATATCACGATCGCCTGCCTCAAACCTACGGCATATTATGTGCTGGTGAACATGATCATCGGTTCTTTCAACGTGTTTATTCAGGTGCTGATGCTAACAGAAGGCAAGCCCAATGGCAGGACATCCGTTTTACAGTATCTGCTCTACGACAAGGCGTTCGGCCAGTTCCAGTTCGGCGAAGCTTCGGCAATCGGGTTGATTTCCGCGGTCACAATCGTGATCCTGACGGCGCTGCTCAATCGCATGTTGAAACTGGATACTGTGGAGAAGGGGGGAGCGGATGTATGAAGCGTAATCTGCGCGGCAAAAAAGCTGGGGACGTGATTGCCCAAGGAGTTATCTGGATAATTCTTGCTGTTTCGCTCATCATGTTCTCGGTACCGTTTCTATTCATGATCACAAACTCCTTTGAGACGTTTAGCTTCGTGCTGCCGTATCCGCCCAAACTGATTCCGACTCAGCTTGACTTTTCAGCCTACAAATATGTGCTCTCTCTGCCGTTCTTTCCAACCGCAGTCAAGAACAGCGTGATCAACACGGCAATCACCGTAGTGCTCTCCGTGTTTATCTCTACGCTGTCTGCCTATGGCTTCGCGCGGATCGAATTTCCGGGTCGAGAGACGCTTTTCAAGATCTATCTGTTTACCTTAATGGTGCCGAGTTTTTTGAATATCATTCCGCAGTTCATCATCTTGAAAGGCATCCACATACCGGGAACGGATCTAAACCTGATCGGTACCCGCGCGGGATTGATTCTGGTCTATGTCGCCACCAACGTCTGCGGGCACACGTTCTTTTTGCGAAACTTCTTTCGCAGCTTGCCGGATGCACTGTCGGAATCCGTCATCGTTGATGGTGGCGGACATGGGGCCATTTTCTTCAAAGTGATGCTGCCGCTATCCAAACCTGCCATCGGCACAATGAGCATATTTGCGCTGCAAGGGTTCTGGGAGGAGTATTTCACGGCTAAGGTGCTCGTCGGCGCAAACGAGTCGATGATGACGCTTCCGCTGCTGTTGCAGCGGTTGCACGGGCAATATGCAACCCGCTGGGAGTGGGTGTTTGCCGCATCGATTCTTGCACTGATTCCGATTGTCGCCCTATTCATTTTGTTCCAAAGAAAGTTAGTCATCGGCGGGCTGACGCAAGGTTCTGTCAAAGAATAATCCACAGAATTCAGCCGGTTGCCAATCAGAATATAAAGAGAAATTGACTGGGTCGGTTGAGCCGGTCATGGAGTAATAGATCTATGAAAACGATCAAGCACCAAACGGCATTCTGCCGTCCTGATCGCGCACAATATCAAATTGGAGAATCGATTCGGATTCTTCTTTATCCAAGCTTCGGGTTTCCGGCTGTCGCCGCCGTGCATATCTTTCGCCTCCAAAGGGAAACAACCTGCAACTGGACGCATGAGAGCGGCGTCATTACGCTTGAGCCGCTGCAGACGGGGAATTACGGTTTCGTCGTCGAGACCAGCGACGGCATGTTTGAGACGGCGTTTGACGTGGTGGAATCCGCAAAATCGATCATCCGTTATGGCTTTTTATCCGATTTTTCGCCTGAGGATCACGATCTTGCTGACGTGGATTGGCTTTGCAGGTTGCATGTCAACACGGTTCAGTTCTACGACTGGATGTACCGACATGACCGGCTGATCTCGCCGGAGGAGGAGTACCTTGATCCGATCGGGCGCAGCAGCTCGCTTAGCATCATCCGGCAAAAAATCGACGCGTGCAAAAACAGCGGTATGCGTGCGTTTGCCTATGGCGCGGTGTATGCCGCTACGGAAGAGACCGTTTTGGCTCAACCAGACTGGGCTGCGTATACCATGGATGGAGCCCCTATGGTGTTTGCCGACTGGTTGAATTACATGAATATCTCTCCGAACAGTGGGTGGAGTCAATATATCGTTCAAGAGTTTCGCACCGCAGTGGAATCGCTTGGGTTCTCGGGCATCCATTTGGACACCTACGGGTTTCCCAAGCGGATCTATGCAAAGAACGGCGAGCGCGTTTCGTTTGAAGACATGTTCTTGCCGCTGATCAATGCGGCGCAAGAAGCAGTCTGCTCGGTGGATGCGGAAAACGGCGTGATCTTCAACGCGGTCAACGACTGGCCGACGGAACGAATCGCCCAAGGCAAACAGGACGCACAGTATATCGAAGTCTGGCCGCCACACGACACCTATCAGGATTTGTACTGGCTGATACAGAAAGCAAAACGGCTCGCACCCGAGAAATCGGTCGTGCTTGCGGCGTATCTAAAGCCGTTTCAAAACGCGCGTGATGAGGAATCCATAGCGGGGGCAGAACACGCTTTTTGCCTCGCGAATGCGGTGATTCTCGCATCCGGCGGAATTCAGCTCGTGCATGGCGAACAGGAGAGCCTGCTCTGCGATAGTTATTACGTCAACTACGCGAAGATACGGCCGGAATTTACGAATACCGTGGTTCGCTATGCCGATTTTCTTGTGCGCTATGCGCAGCTGTTGTATGATGACAGAGGGTACGATGTCTCGATGACGGCGGGCGGCGGAATCAACGAGGACGTGATCGCGGCGGCCGACAACGTTGTTTTCTCTGCAGATGGGCGTCCTGGCACAGTCTGGATGATACTACGAGAGTCCGGAAATCGTTTGGTACTACACCTCGTCAATCTGACCGGAAATGATGCGCATTGGAATACGCCAAAGAATCAGCCGCAGACGGTTCGTGATATCCGACTGACCCTTCGGTTGGATGTAGAGATCACAGGCGCATATTTTGCATCGCCCGATAACGAATCGCTCGGTGCGGTCAAACTGCCATTTCAAACCCGCAGTTCCGCCTATGGGCGCATACAGGAAATAACCCTGTCGGAACTTCACTACTTCTCGACGATCTGGATCGAATGGGAGTAAACGGAACATGCTTTTGCACTATGACACCAATGTTCTGCCGCGCGTGCGCATGATGGGCCGCGTGCGGTATCACGAACCTTGGTGTCATTTTTCGCGCGTCATCGATGAGTACATTCTCTATGTCATCCGCGATGGAGACATGTATATCGAGGAAGACGGCGTCAGAATGCATTTGAAAGCAGGGGATTCCTTGCTTCTAGAGCCAAATTTACCGCATGCGGGCTACAAAGCTGCCAGCTGCGACTATTATTATGCGCACTTCAAGCACGACAGGATGGAGCGCACACCGGACGATGAGCATGCGATTGAAGTCGCGAAAGAGACACGAAGGAAGTCCATGATTGGCTACAATCTCGACGAGGTCGACTCGACCGACCCGATGATCTGCATTCCCAAGCGATTTAGCATCTCCGGGCTTGAATATCGTCAAATACTGCATACTGCCGTTGACGCCTACGACCGACGCGAGGAACAGTATAAACGTGTTGTCTCTACACAGTTGCATTTGCTGTTGATGATGATTGCCCACGAATACCTAAACGTCGCTTGTGCGGAAGAAGATTCCAAGCGCAAGAAGTCCGATGTGGCGGTGGACAATCTGATTCGCTACCTCAATGCGCATTACACAGAACGAATGACGAGCGAGAAGATTGCGGAGCGCTTTGAGATGAACTTCGACTATCTCAACAGGGTCTTTTCGAGCGCAACCGGAAGCACCATCTTTTACTACATCAACATGCTGCGCATCAGCAACGCAAAGCAGCTGATTACAACGACAAACCTGACGTTTGCTGAAGTGGCGTATCTGGTCGGCATCGAGGATCGATATTACTTTACGCGATTGTTCAAGCGATATGTCGGCATGACGCCGACGGAGTATTATCGCGCGGCGCATTCCCTGCTGTCCAAGGAGGGGGAAGCGGTATGAGCGCGTTTGATCACGAACTTCTGCCGAAGCGAACCGGTTTCACATTGATCGCGCACGTGCTGATCTCGCGATTGCTGACGTTGATCGCGCTGAATCTGGTGTTTTGCCTGACGGCGCTGCCGCTCGTGACACTGCCAAACGCGCTAACGGCGCTGTATCGCTGCATCGGGTTGGTGTTACGCGAGGAAGAATTCCCGCTGTTCAGGACGTTTTTCAAAGCGTTTCAAAGCGAGTTTTTCAAAACGCTCGCGGCTGGCTGGTTGGTTCTGCTTCTCCTGTTCGGCGCGATCTTTTGCATAGCGTTTTACTGGTCAGTCAGTTATGCCGCCGCGCTGTTGTTCGTCATGCTGAGCGCTGTATTGGCGGTGTATCTCTATTTGGTATGCTGCAACCTGTTTTATATGCTCTCGCGCATGCGTTTACCCGTTGGTGCGCTGCTGAAGAACGCATTTCTACTGGTTTTTCTGCAACCAATCGGCAAAACAGCGACTTGCTTGATCTCAATGCTGCTGTTAGGGGCGTGCGCGTGGTGGTTTCCGCGAACGCTGCCGATTGCCTTGTTAATCGGCTTTTCGCTTTCGGCGTTGATCGCGTGTTTTAGCGTGCGAGATAAGATTGAGCAAAGCGTCATTCGGTAACAGGGGCTATCATAAACCGAATTACAACGATATGGATGCATTTTACACGGATTGAGGACAACAAATGAAACAGGCATGGTGGAAAGAACGGGTGTTTTACCAGATCTATCCGCGCAGTTTTTTGGATACGAACGGGGACGGCGTTGGCGATCTTCGCGGAATCATCGAGAAACTCGATTATCTCAAGTCACTCGGAATTGGCGCGATTTGGCTTTGCCCGGTCTATGATTCCCCGAATGACGACAACGGATATGACATCCGAGATTATGAGAACATCATGGCGGAGTTCGGCACTATGGCAGATTTCGACGCGCTGCTGGAGGGCCTGCATGCGCGGGATATCAAGCTCGTGATGGATCTTGTTGTCAACCATAGTTCGGACGAGCATGGTTGGTTTGCCGAATCACGCAAGTCGAAAGACAACCCATATCGCGATTATTATATCTGGCGTGATGGGAAGGACGGCGGAACGCCGAACAACTGGGCTTCTTTTTTTGCGCCGTCGGCCTGGAAACAGGATGAAACAACAGGGCAGTATTATCTGCATCTGTTCTCGGAGAAACAGCCGGATTTAAACTGGGAGAACCCCGCTTTACGACAGGAAATCCACGCGATGGTCAATCGATGGTTTGACAAAGGTGTAGATGGCTTCCGCATGGATGTGATCAACTGCATCGCAAAGGATGTGGGATTACCGGACGGAAGCGGCGCGCTGAATGCCGCGGGTTATTCGCTCGCGTTCGAACATTTCGCGAATCGACCGAAGTTCTATCATTATTTGCAGGAGTTGCGTGAGTGCTGTTATGCCGGGCGCGATTGCCTCTGCCTCGGAGAAGCGCCGTTTACGTCGCCGGAAGAGGGCGCGACGATGCTCGATGAAGAGACAGGCATCTTTGATATGATCTTTCCGTTTGATTTGATGGAGATCGACGACGGCCCGGGAGGAAAGTATGACCCCGTACCGTGGACGCTCGCACATTTTAAGCAGATCGTCAACCGCTGGCAGCGTGCGACGGAGCGCGGCTGGGGCAGCCTCTTTTGGTCGAACCACGATCAGGCACGTGCGGTGTCGCGATTCGGTTGCACAGAGAGCGAAGAGCTGCGCGTACGCTCGGCGAAGATGCTTGCGACGGCCGTGCACCTCTTGCGCGGAACGCCGTTTGTCTATCAGGGAGAAGAACTCGGCATGACGAACACGCCGTTTCCGGACGAAACAGCGATTCGCGACATCGAGGGAATCAACGTGCTTCATGAGGCACGCAAGGCGGGCCGATACGACCGAATCTGGAAAGGCTTGCTGCACAAAGGGCGCGACCATGCGCGCACGCCGATGCAGTGGAACACCGCCGCAAACGCGGGCTTCACCTCAGGCGAACCGTGGATGATGGTGAACCCGAATTATGTGTCGATCAACGCGGAGACAGAGGATTCAGATGCGGGTTCCGTGCTGAACTTCTACCGCAAGCTGATTGCGCTACGAAACGGTTCGAAAACGCTTCAATATGGCGCGTATCGTCCACTCTGGACGGAGCACGAGCAGCTCTTTGCCTATGAGCGGACGCTTGATAGCAAAACATATACGATTGTTTGCAATATGAGCGAGAGAGACGCCGTTTTGCCCGAAACTCTTGCTGGGACGATCGTGCAGAGTAATGTGCAGGATCGCAGCGATGGTGTGTTGCTCCCGTATGAGGCGAGGGTTATTGATCAAGCGTAGAGATTAGAACGAAGAGATCGGTTCACAATAAGCAAATTAAAGTTGCAACGGCTAAGCATACGCAAAGTGTCGCTCAGTTTGTAAAAGACGAGCATGAGAACCGAGAATCAACGGGAAAGCTCTGCGTCGCCGGATCAACGAATATGATGAATTTGAGAAAGAATTTCCCATCATTAGCTTAGTGCTTGTGCGACTTATTTGAATAGCATCAACCAATTGGAAGAACAGCACGCAGATCGATATCCTGATCTCAGACGATTCCGATATCAAATCTTCAATAACTTGAACTTAGTGTGAGCTGCTGGTACAGAGTCTGTTGCTTTTGCGCTTTGCGCGGCGCAGGCTCTCGGCGGCACTGCCCTGCCGCTAAAAACGCCGACACTGCGGCGTATTTTGTACGCGGCTTCGAGCCCCTGTGAATCAACGCAAAAACAAAGAGCCCATCTGATGATGGACTCTTGTTTTTGGTGGGGATGGAGGGGCTCTCCGCTTCGCCTTCGGCCTGCTTGCGCGCTGCTCTGCGCAGGCTCTCGGCGGCACTGCCCAGGGCGGGCAAACCGTCCACCGGACGCTTTGCTGCTCCGCCCTTCGAGCCCCTAAGAACGCAAGGCAAACAAAAAACCACCCGATAGGTGGTTTTTGTTTGAATAAACCCTCACGAAGTGATACAATCGCGCAATTACTTGAGGGTGGGTGCAAGCGGGGGCATTAGGAACTTACGGGGGTTAAGGAGAACGCAAATTTTTTAAGTAATGCCTCGCTTTTCGATTAAACCCGCTTGAGCACAACTGTACTTCATCTGAGAGATTGAACCTCGCATAGCGTAATGGCTTATATCGATCAGCAACTATTCGTTAAGATGCGATATGCTAATTCAGCATTCCAACTCATGATTTCAAATGAATCAGTCGAGAAGTCAGCATTCCAACTCATGATTTAAAATGAATCAGTCGAGAAGTAAGTACATACAAGCGGTTTCGAAATTATTCTGGAATTTGGGAATCGCTTCTATAAGATGTTATGTGAATCATTTGCTTCGCAATTTCAGAAGCAATTTTCTTTCCTGTGAGATGAATTAATAACTCAACAAATTCGATAGCATCCAATCGCCGAATACAATCGCGATTAAATACTATTCTCCTTCAAGAATTTGATATGGATGAACCCGGAGGAAGTGTTGATAAGAATGGAGGTCTAGCAACCTGATAGTCCTCTAAATCAAAAAACTAATAATGGACTTACGGACTTTTCGAGGTGTGCTTCTTGAAACAATGCTATTATAAGCAGGAAATACACGGACGAAGGTATCACCAGCACAAAAGCGATCGTTCTGAATTTCAACGGCTGATCGCTGACTGTAATGCCGGTTTGATCGATATGGTGATCATAAAATCGCTCAGCCGATTCTCGCGAAACACAGTAGATACGCTGAACATTCTGAGAGAGTTGAAGCAAAAAGGCGTGGATGTATTCTTCGAACGGGAGAACATTCACGGCAGTTCAGGGGATGGCGAGCTGATACTCACCATCCTCTCTTCTTTTTTGCAGGAAGAGAGCCGTTCGGTTTCGGAGAATTGCGATGGATATTCGAAAGAAGATGGGACGGGGGGGAGATCGTTGGATTGCGTACTATGTACGGGTACATCATACGTGGCAAAGAAATATCGATCGGGCCCAATCAGGATGGAGCAATTTGAGTTTTGATGAGAAGTAATTTTAATTTGACAATTGATCTGTAAGGGTTTAAGTACGGATATAAGAATAGACGAGTAATGCTAATTCTTATATGAAAGCGCTATATGTTAAAAAGGAACGCAGCTATCTACCGCCTTTCACCGCGCGAAGCGATACAATCGAGTGATTGCCTGAAAATGCGTGTAACAATGCGCGTGTTTGAACGCTGGACAGTGGACGGGGTATATTGTACGCGCACCAATGAATCATTGAGCGTTTTGGAATACTTGCTGAAATATAGGGCTATAGCATTATTTCCTGAAAACTATTATGATTGACTATGAATCGAATAAGCGTATAAACTAAGGAGCGTAATCATTAAATGAATGCATTATATCATATGAGGAGATAAAGAATTGCTTAAGACGAATCGAGGATTAAATCAGGAAAGCATACAGTCCTCTAACAGAGCGTTGCTTTTAGAGCTGATACGAAAAGCGCGTGTATGCTCACGCGCCTATCTCTCCAAACAGTCCAAGCTGCAGCAGACGACAGTAACGTATATCATCAATGATTTCATTAAGTTGAATCTAGTCAAAGAAACCGGTCTCTTGATCGGTAACAAAGGGCGACGGTCGATTGGTATTGAAATCGAGAGAAACACATATGGCGTTCTCGGTATCCGTATTGCACGAACCGGATACAGTGTTGGGATTTTTAATCTGGCAGGCGAATGCGTAAGAAAAGAAGAATTTCATCATAAAGCTGACGACGAAGCAAGTACAATTATTACAAATATTTTGGATAAGGCTGCCGAGATGCAGCATAGCGAGAAAAAACGAAAGATTCTAGCTGTGGGCGTTGCTGTGCCAGGACCTTTTAACATGAAAAGTGAAAGGATAGTGCTGATGACGGAAGTGACCGGGTGGAACACTCTACACCTCCGTGAGGCGTTTGAGCAAGAGCTCGGGCTACCAGTCTATTTCCAACATGATGCTTGCGCCGGCGTTTGGGCGCAATTGTGGCACAATAAAAAGATCGGGCATGAAAACATCCTTGCCTACATATCGGTCGGCGAAGGTGTGGGATCCGGAATTCTGATCAATGGAGCGACGTTGGAGAATGGCTACAGTTTTACGGGTGAAATCGGGCATATGTCGATCGATTTCAACGGTGTTCCATGCGAATGCGGAAACAAGGGGTGCTTGGAAAAGTACACATCCGCCATTGCACTGACAAAAACAATCAATCATGCATTCGGAACCACCGATGCTTTTTCTGTGATCGCACAAAAAATTAAAGATGGAAACGAATCATACGTCAGTCATTATTTAACCTGCTGCGACTATCTGGGAATTGGGTTGGTCAACGTAATAAATTGTTTTAATCCAGATGCAATTGTAATCGGGGATGAAGTTGCAAAAATTCAACCGGATCTGCTTTTAAGACGTGTTCAAGAAAAAATTCATGAGAGAAGTATGCCGGAAATCTATCAAAATGTGCAGATAATGGTCAACGATCAAGATCTGAACGCAGAATTGTATGGAGCTGCGATCGTCGCCGTTCGAGAAATTTACAAGAACACGGAGATTTATTTCAGCAGTATCAGCTAAAATTGAAATCCCATATGTAATACCATGGAAGAGATTTCTCAACCATGGTTTTTTTTGTTGGTGTATGTTCCAAAAGCGTTTTTGCTGATTTAGTTGGATGTTTGTAACCAAGTTTTCTTTATTAGTATGATCCATTACAGCGGTTTGCATTGAAATCTGACGAAAATCGGATGACATTTTGCTGGATATGTGCTGTAAACAAAGCGAAAATTGACCATTGACAAATACGGATTTCAATGAATATAATGAATCAATGAATTAATAAACCGAAAGAAAAATCATATCTATTTCTACGACTTTAATCAAAAATAGCATGAGATTCACGGTTAAAATTGATCAAAACGTGTGCGATTCTCAAATTTATAACAACTATTATTGACGAATAAGAAGGATCGTGTTTAGTGGCACTTTTAATGGGGATTGACCTTGGCACCTCAAGCCTGAAGACCATCATCATCGATGAAGCGGGCGAGATGAAAGCGCTCAGCAAGCGCTCCTACCGGTTTGACAGCCCGCACAGCGGTTTTGCGGAGCAGGACCCCGAAGTTTGGTGGCACGCTTGCCAGGAATCCGTACGCGAAGCGATTGCGGAAAGCGGCTACCCGGCTGACGAGATCGCGGGGATCAGCTTCTCCGGCCAAATGCACGGACTCGTCGCACTCGATGAAGACCTGCGTCCCGTTCGGCCGGCAATTTTACACTGTGATGCGCGCTCCGGCAAACAGGTGCAGCACATGCGGCAGCTGCTTGGGCCGCAGGGGATTCAAACACTGGTG
>JBDKRF010000454.1:0-5836 GCA_039683525.1 Clostridiaceae bacterium | reverse complement strand
GGACATGCGCTGATGGATGGCTCGATGTTCGGTTCCCTCTGGGAATATGAGAATCCGAACTACTACACGCGCCACCCCGATATTCAGCTGTTTATGCCGGATGGTACGCAGAAGACGCTCCAAGTCTTTGCGTGCTCCCGCGTGGACGGAACGCGAACCAACATGCCCATCGCGTTTTCCAGCGAATCGGAGTTTCTCTCGTTTATTGACAGTCTTGCGCAAGTTTCTGCGTTTACGAGCAATGTGAAGATCACTGCAAACGACCGCATCGTCTCGTTCTGCGTCGTCCTGCCGGATGGCGGAGAGGGGCGCCTGCTCGTAAGCTGCAAGCTCGCGGATGGCAGCGCCGTCACTGCACTGGACGAAACCATCGCGCCGGAAACGCCCGTCGAAACGACGCAAGCGCCGGAAGAATCCCCGCAGGGATAAGCAATCAACGAATTCCAACCATGCAAGCCGCCTGACCGGGCGGCTTTTCAGCAGGCAGAGAAACCCTGGCTTCTGTTCTTTTTCCAAAAAATGTGGTATTCTATACGCAATCTTTTGATGGCAAAACCTTGTGGAACCAACGAAGGCGAAAAAGAGTCGACTTTTCGAGCAGTATCGTGCAACCAATCGTAAAAGTACGCAGTGTTTTATATGAAAGCAAAGCGCTTTTACGATGACCGCCGCTCAACCAGCGGCAGATGAACAAAACGGACGAATGGAAAGAAGAAGGGGAGATCGATTATGAAAACAAAACGCGCCCTGATTGCACTCGTTCTTTGCACAGTGCTGTTAACCTCGATCGGCTGCGCCGCAAGCAGCCCTGCGCAAAGCGATGCAGTGTACGCAGAACCCGCCAGCGGAGCATACGACATGGCAGCTCCGGAAGCAGAGAAAGCGGCATCAAACACGGTTTCCACCAATGAGAGCGGCACCGTCACGCAGCAGACCGGAGAACAAACAGGCGATTTCGACGTTCGAAAGATCGTCTACACCGCGGATATGACCGTGACCGTGGACGATCCTGCGGCGGCGCTCAACACACTGCTGGAGAAAGCAAAAGCGCTGGGCGGCTATGTCTCCGGCTCGTATTCAACCACGGACGAAGCAGGCACCAACTACGCCTATTCGACCCTGAAGGTGCCGGCAGATCAGTTGGAAGCGCTGATCACCGCAGCAAACGCGCTGGGCAAAGTCAACGACTATCGCCTGAGCTCGGACGACATCTCGCAGTCCTACTACGACATTCAGGCACGGCTTGACAACGCAAAGGCTGAGGAGCAACAACTCCTGGAGATCCTCGCCAAGTGCGAAACGGTAGAGGATATTCTTGCGGTTCGTCAGAGCCTGACGAGCGTGCGCGCGGATATCGAGAGCTACACCGCGCAGATGAAACTTTGGGATAACCTTGTCGCGTATGCGACGCTCAACATCACCATTAGCCGCACACCCATGACGGCGGTGGAAGGCGAAAACAAGCTGATCACGATGTGGAAGGCCTCGGACGTCTGGAACAAGATGACCAAAGGATTCCAAAACAGCGCGCGCTTTGTGGTGAATGCCATCGGGGCGATCGGCATCTTCCTTGCTGTTGCCGTGATTCCCGCCGGTATACTGTTCCTGCTGATCGGCGTTCCGATCATTGTACACAAGAAAAATAAACGCAAGAAGGCTGCGGCGCTCAAGGCGCAACAGCTGGCCTCCGCGGAGCCGGACAACACCGTTCAAAAGAACGAATAAAATTTAAATCATCAGGGGGATGGATTAGGTGGTAACGATCAAAGAAGCCGTGACCAAGAAAGACTTGGTCAAGTTCATGGAATTTCCGCTTGAGCTCTATAAGGGGAATCCCTACTTCGTGCCGGACATTCTGGCGAGCCAGGTTGCGGACATGCAAAAGGATAAGAACCCTGCATTCGCGTTTTGTCAGGCAAAGGCGTTGCTCGCCTATCGCGACGGCAAAATCGTCGGCCGCATACAGGGAATTCTCAACGACCGCGCGAACGCATCGTTCGACCGCAAGTACATGAACTTCACGCAGGTGGATTTCATCGACGACGACGAGGTGGTCGACGCGCTGTTTGATGCCGTGGAAAGCTGGGCGCGAGAGCTTGGCTGTGCGGCAATGCATGGTCCTTTGGGCTTTTCGGATATGGACAGAGAAGGCATGCTGGTCGAAGGCTTCGATCAAAAGAGCCTGTTTTACACCTATTACAATCACCCGTACTATCTCACGCAGCTCACCCGTCGCGGCTATGGCAAGCAGGTGGACTGGATGGAGATGCGGCTGACGATTCCAACCGAGCCGATGGAGTCCCTCACGCGTGTTTCCGAATACGTGAAAAAGCGCAAAAAGCTGCATGTGGTCAACTTGGGTGACAAACCGATCCAGGAACTCATCCACGATATGTTCCTGCTCTATAACCGTGCGTATGTGCTCTTTGGCATGATTCCGCTCACGGAAGCGCAGATTGCGAAGTACGTCGGCGAGTTCCGTCCGATGGTCGCTAGGCGCACCACGTCGTTTGTCTACACCGAGGAAGGCGAAATGGTCGCCTTCGGCATCTGCTGCCCCGCGATGGACAACGCAATACAGAAGATGAAGGGCAAGACGCTGCCGTTCGGCTGGATTCGCCTGCTCAAAGCACTCAAGGGCAAGAACGACACGGTCGACCTCCTGCTCATCGCGGTGCGGCCGGATCTGCAAGGCCAGGGCGTGAACGCCATCATCCTCGACGACATGCAGCACAAGCTCATCAAGGCTGGCGTCCGCTATGCCGAAACGGGGCCGATGCTGGAGATCAATGACCATATCCTCGCGCAGTGGGAGCGGTTCCAGGGCGTACAACATAAGCGCCGCCGCTGCTTCGTTAAAACGCTATAACAGAGTTAAGGGCTGTCTTCGCTGGAAGGCGGCCTTTTTTACAAGCGTTTGATACAAAAGAAAGGCGCTATGTGACAATCTGAACGGGTATTTCACGATCTATGCTACAATCCATATAATTCAACAGGGAGGAATTTTTTCATGAAACTAAGCGCACCGAAGTTCTTGATTTGGCTGCTCGCGCTGATTCTTGCCGGTCTGGCAATTGCGAGCAAATACGTTGGCATCCCCGTCGTCGGAAGCTTTATCAAACAGTATGATTTCTGGGTCATGACCGCGGCATATGGGCTGCTGTTCCTCGGAACACTGTTCAAAGGCCTGTAAATCACAGACAAACAAAAAATGCCTGCTACAAAGCGGGCATTTTTGTTTATTTGGTTCGTTTGTTTATCGATGATCGGACAACCGCTTGACGAAATAGTTCTTCAGTTGCTCCACCGCTTCGAATGCACCCGAAGTTGTGGTGGACGTTCCCTGCGCGAGCGTGCCTCTGCCGCCGCCTTTTCCGCCCAGCGCCGCGTTGACCGCGGGCATGAGATCGGAGACGTCCAGCGGGAATCCGGCGCCGGTGGAGAGGACGTACAGGAGCCTCGCGTCGCACTCGCTGACAAGTAGCGCGAGCGTCTTATCCGCCGACGCCGCCTGCGCGAGGTCTTTGAGCCGGACGGCGTCTACGCCGGAGACGAGCTGCACCACCACGTGGAATTTACCTGCCTGAGCGGCTTTCGCCAGAAACTCCGAAGACATGTAGCCGTTGAGCGACTTGGCCAGCTCGCGCTCGCTCTTCTTGAGCGCGCCGTAGTCGTCCGACAATTTCTTAACCGCGCTCACCGCGGCCTCCCGCTGGCAGGAGAAGCGGCGCGCAATCACATCCAGATCGTCGTGCTGCGCGCGGTGCAGTTTCAGCGCACGTTCTCCGCAGAAAAACGTGATCCTTGTGCCGCCCTTATAGCTCGACGCATCAGCCACGAAGATGGAGCCGATCTCGCCCGTCTCGTCGCAGTGCGGCGCGCAGCAGGTGCATAAGTCCGCGCCCTCGATACCGACGATACGGATCGGAGGCTGGAGCCCTTCCGCGTGCTTGCGCAGCGGCAGGGCGGAAACGGCTTCCTCGCTGTCGTAAAACGTCGCGTGAACGGGCAGGTTTTTCCACACGAAGCGGTTTGCGAGCAACTCCGCTTCGAGAATCTGCTCATGGGAAACAGGTTGATCAAAGTCGATGGTCGCATAGTCCAGCGCGAGATGGAAGCCGACATTGCTCGCGGCGAACAATTCGTAAAACGAGAACGAGAGCAGGTGCTCGCCTGTATGCTGCTGCATGAGGTCAAAGCGACGCACCCAGTCGATTTTACCCGGAACGACTGTGCCGACCGCGAGCGCTCGGTCGACCCGATGATAGATTTCTCCGCCTTCCTCGCGCACATGGGAGACAAACGCCTCGCCGAGTTGGCCGATATCGGAGGGTTGCCCGCCGCCCTCGGGAAAGAATACGGTCTGATCAAGCACGACATCGAAAGCATCTCCGGCAGGAACGCAGGAGACAACCCGGGACTCGGCCTCGGTCAGGTGGCTGTTTTCATCATACAATCGCTTTGTCATCGTTTTCCCTCATATCATATCAATCGAGATCACTGCCGGAATCAAACAGAAGCGTGATTCACGTTAAATAAACGCAAACTGCTTGAGTAAAAAGATAAAGAAGAACATGGTAACGATCGAAAGCACGCTGGTGACCGCAACCAAGGTTCCCGCGAGCTCGTCGTCCGCCTGCATGCCGACCGCCATCGTGTAGGTCAGCATCGCGACCGGAGCCCCGAAGATGATCAGCGCAACGACGATATACTCGCCGCGGAACCCCAGCAATAGCAAAGAGGAGACGGCAAGAAGCGGCACAATCAGCAGACGCAGCAGCGAAATCGCCGTGATGGCAGCGCGATTTTTACGTACCGCGGCAAAGGAGATCGTTCCACCGAGCAGTATAAACGCAATCGGCGTCGTGGCGGCTGCGAGCGAGTCGATGGGCTTTTGTATGACCGCCGGGAACTCGATATTGAGCAAGTTGATCAAAAATCCAAGGTAGCAGGCGATCATGATCGGGTTTGTGATGACGCGAAGCAGTACGGTTCCGAAACGCACCCGCTCACTGCGAAAACGCTCCATCGCGATCACAGCGAGAATGCTAAAGAGCGGAACGGACAGAGAAATCGCGATCGACATCATGCCGAGGTTGTTTTCACCCAGCAATGCCGCCGCAACCGCGAGGCCGAAGATGGCATCGTTGGAGCGGAATACGCCGAGGATCAGCACGCCACGGCGCTTGTTTTCCTTGCAGAAGATCGGTACAAGCCAAAAACTCAACGCGAAGACCGCGACGATACCGATTGCCATATACAGCAGAAAGGGAGTATCAAACATCGTTTCGATGTCGGCTGCCGCAATCGCGCGGTAACACATCAGCGGGAGCGTGACGTAATAGACGATGTTGTTGGCGCCGCGCATGATGCGCTCATCCACCACGCCGGTTTTGCGCAGCACCACGCCGATGAGCATATAGATCATCAGAGGCGCTACAACGTTGAAAGAGAGTAACAGGTTTTCCATGGACGAACCCCGGTAATCATAGTCTGCGCTCAAAAAGGCGCGATATTGGATGCATTATATCATACAGATCAAGCTTTGGGCATGCGGGCGCAGAAAAACCGGAGCTGTCTTGTTCGGACGCGATAGATTCGGAATCATCTGAAAGCGATCCTGCGCGCAAACGCTTTCGAACAGGCTTTCACTTAATAGAACTGAAATCCGATTCATCAACATCATGTAAAATGCGTACCGAAAGATCGCAATCGGGTAGATACTTGTTCCTTTTACTAAAAAATAATGGTATGATGACAGAAAAGAAATGCATAAATTTAACCAGCGAGAGCGATGATCATACACATTGGAATTTGAAGCCTAGTACCCGGGGGT
>JBDKRF010000453.1:0-2050 GCA_039683525.1 Clostridiaceae bacterium | reverse complement strand
AGAGTGCGGGCGTAACGGCGCTGTCGGACGAGACGGCGGGACCGGCAACCACCGATATTGCCCCAACCGAAATACCGGCCGGCTGACCCGGACAGAGTCGTTTGCTGCGAATACCGCGCAATTGCGGGTGAAAAATAAAAAACCATGCTTCGTTCGAAGCGTGGTTTTTTTACAGGACGAAGCGCGTCCGCCGGATAAGGGCGTTCTTTCTACTGCTTTATTTCAAAGAAATGCCGTAGAGCGACAGTGCGTTTTGAAACGTTACTTCCGCCGCTTCGGCCGCCGTGATGCCGCGAGTCTTCGCGAGGGTCTCCAGCGTGAAGTGAAGGTTCAGCGGACTGTTCCGCTCACCGCGAAGCGGTTCCGGCGTCATATAGGGACAGTCCGTTTCGAGGACGATTCGTTCCAGCGGCAGTTTCTCCGCGATTGCGCGCTGTTTGCTGGCGTTTTTAAACGTCAGAGCCCCGCCGAACGCGATATAGAACCCCATGTCGATATAGCGAACCGCGTCCTCGTAGCTGCCGGAGTAGCAGTGCAGAACGCCGCCCAGCCGGCCGCGCCGCGCGTACAGCATGTTCATTACGTCCCCGTGCGCTTCGCGGTCGTGTATGATCACGGGCTTTTTTGCCTGCACCGCGAGGTCGAGCTGGTTGGCGAACGCCTCCCGCTGCGCTTCCCGCGGGGAAAAGTCGTAGTGGTAGTCCAGCCCGATTTCGCCGACCGCGACGATCTTCTTTTGCTCCAGCGCGCGTTCCACGCGCAGCAGGTTCGTGTTGTCCGCCGTGTTTGCCGAATGCGGGTGGATGCCCGCGCTGCCGTAGACAAAATCATACAGCAGCGTCAGTCCCTGGATCTTCGGGATATCGTTTGCTTCCACACAAGCCTCGACGAACCCGGCTATGCCCGATTCGGGGAATGAGGCAATGAGCGCGTTGCGGTCCTGCTCAAACCGGTCGTCGAGCAGATGCGCGTGGGTATCGAATAATCGCATGCAATGTCTTCCTAACGTTATCGTTGTGTCAAAGTTAAATCGAGATCCATCAGAATCTCGTCAAAATACTCGCCGCGGATCTGAATGCGTCCTTTGTGCCGTCCGACCTCGACGAATCCGAAGCGCCGGTAGAGCGCAATGGCGCGCTCGTTGCCTTCGCGCACCTCAAGCGAGAGCTGCCGCAGTTCGCCGGTGCTCCTGGCAAAGTCGATCATTGCCTGCATGGCGATGGAACCGACGCCGACATGCCAACAGGAGCGCTTGATCGAGATGGCAACCCCGGCGCTGTGCGAAACGCGCTTTCTTGCGGCGGCGCGCACGTCGCAGACCAGAACGATCTCGCCGCCGATCGTGCCAATGAACATCTTGGTGTTCTTTGCCGCGAGCGTGGTGCGAATCCATTCTTTTTCGCCTTCCACCGTAAGGCCTTCGATGCCGGTTTCATCACAGAGCAGAAAGTCCGTCTCGCCGCCCACGATCTTCAGGTATTCCACCAGTTCCGGCGCGTCCGCTTCCGCGGGGTCGCGCAGAAGAAGCGTCCGCCCGTCCCTGAGCCTGTATTCCGCCATAGGATTGCCTTTCAAAACAGCTTTATCGAACCTTCAGCCCGGATTCCATCGGCGCGAGCGTCGTCAGCGCGGAGAGGTTTGCATCCGCCGCATCCGAGGCGCAGAGGATCATGCCGCGGCTTTCCACGCCGCAGAGGGTCACCGGCTTGAGGTTGGCGACGAGCACCACCGTCTTGCCGACAAGGTCCTCCGGCGCGTACCACTGTTTGATGCCGGAGACGACCGTTCGCGTCTCCTCGCCGACTTCCAGCGTGAGCTTGAGCAGCTTCTTGCTCTTGGGCAGTTCCTCACAGGCGACGACCTTTGCCAGCCGCAGGTCGACCTTGGCGAAGTCCTCGTATTCGATTTGTGCCGGAGGCTCAGCCGCTTCGTGCGCGCTCTTTTTTGCGGGTTCGGCCGGCTGTTCCGGCGCGGCGGGCGCGGGCGCTGCGGCGGCTTTTGCCGCGGCGGTGCGCTCGGCCAGATAGGCAAGCTCTTTTTCCACATCGAT
>JBDKRF010000452.1:0-2568 GCA_039683525.1 Clostridiaceae bacterium | reverse complement strand
CGCGCCAGTCCGCAAAGCCCATCGGGCGGAAGATCGGCGCGATGCCGCGTCCGATCATCGCGAGCAGGCTGGTGGCGCTGTCGCTCACCACGTTGAGGCGCGTATCAAACGTCTGTAGGAACCAGATGACCACGCTCGCAAGCAGGATGATCGTAAACGCACGCTCGAGAAAGTCTTTTGCCTTCTCCCAGAGTAGTAACAAAACGTTCTTGGGCGAGGGCATGCGGTAGTTCGGCAGCTCCATCACAAACGGCACCGGCTCGCCGCGAAACGCCGTTCCCTTGAGCACCAGCGCCACCAGGATTCCGATGACGATGCCCGCAACATAGAGGCCAATCATCACCAGCGCCTGATACCGCGCGAAAAACGCCGCGCAGAACACCGCATAGATCGGTATCTTGGCAGAGCAGCTCATAAACGGCGTCAGCAGGATCGTCATCTTCCGGTCACGGTCGCTTGCCAGCGTGCGCGTCGCCATGATGGCGGGCACGGAGCAACCAAAGCCGATCAGCATCGGCACAAAGCTACGCCCGGAAAGCCCGATCTTGCGCAGTAGGCGATCCATCACGAACGCCACGCGCGCCATATAACCCGTATCCTCCAGGATGGAGAGAAAGAAGAACAGCGTCACCACGATGGGCAAAAAGCTCAGCACACTGCCGACGCCCGCAAAGATACCGTCTACGACGAGGCTCTTGATCACGGGGTTGATGCCATAGGCGGTCAATCCGCGGTCGACCAGCGCGGTCAGCGCGTCGATTCCGGAGGTCAACAAATTGGAGAGCGAGCTTCCGATCACGTTGAACGTCAACCAGAATACGAGGAGCATGACCCCGAGGAACACTGGTAGCGCAGTAAACTTGCCCGTTAAAATTTTGTCGATCTGAACGCTTCTGCGGTGTTCCTTACTCTCGTGGCTCTTGACCACGGAGGCTTCCACTACACCTTCAATAAAGGTATACCGCATGTTCGCAAGTGCTTCGTTGCGATCAAATCCGGTCTCGTGCTCCATCTCCAGCACGCTGTGCTCGATGAGTTCCAGCTCGTTTTGATCCAACTCCAGCCGCTCTGAAAGCGAAACGTCGCCTTCAATGAGCTTCGTGGCGCAAAAACGCGGAGAAACGCCGATTCCGCGCGCGTGGTCTTCAATCACGTGCGCAACCGAGTGGATGCAGCGGTGCACCGCGCCATCCGGGCAGAAATCCTGCACGGTGGGAATCATGCGTCGCTTGACCGCGTTCATCGCCTGACTGACCAGCTCCGACACGCCTTCGTTTTTCGCAGCTGCGATCGGCACGACCGGCACACCAAGCTGCCGACTCATGAGTTGCACGTCAATCGAGCCGCCGTTATCGCGCACCTCGTCCATCATGTTGAGCGCAACGACCATGGGGATTCGAAGTTCCAGCAGTTGGAGCGTCAGATACAGGTTTCGCTCGATATTCGTCGCGTCTACGATATTGATGATGCCATCCGGCTTGCCGTCGAGGATGAAAACGCGCGAAACAATCTCCTCCTGCGTGTATGGGCGAATCGAGTAAATGCCCGGCAGGTCGACGACCCGCGCATCCTTAACTCCGCGAATCTCCCCCGACTTCTGTTCCACCGTCACGCCCGGAAAGTTTCCGACATGCTGATTGGACCCCGTAAGCGCATTGAATAGCGTCGTCTTTCCCGAGTTCTGATTTCCTGCAAGCGCAAATACCATATCCTTCTCCCTCTTCCTCCGCCAACGCGATATTCCGCGCATCATCCTTGCGCAGCGTGAGCTCGTAACCGCGCACGCAGATCTCGATCGGGTCACCCATCGGGGCAACTTTGATCATGGTCACTTTCGTCTTGGGAATCAGCCCCATGTCCAATAACCGCAACCGCAGCGGGCCTTCGCCCTTGACCGCGGCAATGGTTCCGGCATGGCCAATCTTCAATTCGTCGAGCGTCATTTGTTTTCGCTCCGCCTTTCCGCCTGCGCACCTATCTGTGCGACTTGCAATTGCTTCCGCAACGATCCGGGGATCGTCTCGCGAAGAATACTTTCAGTTAGAATTGTCTAACTTGACGATAGGAGTTTACAGCTTCTACCTCGTCTTGTCAATCCCCAAAATCGCATTGGTTGATGGTCTGCCGCATGGATTGCTGCAATAAAACCGGCGTCTCTGCGTCATACTGTTGTGAGGCTTGAATAAACTTGAAATGATGATCCTTAGGGTGTAACATAGAAAAAAGATGCGGAGGTGTCGTACATGCAGGTCAACGAATCCATCGAGGATTATCTGGAGCAGATACTGATCCAACAGGAGAAAAATGGATGCGCTCGCTCGGTCGATATCGCCATGAGCCTCGGCGTCACCAAAGCGAGCGTCAGCCACGCGACAAAGCTCCTGCGGGAAAATAGCTATATCCACATGGCGGATGATAAGTGCATTACGCTCACGCCAAGCGGACGCGAAATCGCAGAGAGCATGTATCAGCGGCATCTTGTATTGGCTAAGTTTCTCATGCGCCTCGGGGTACAAGAGGCGACCGCCTTTGCGGATGCCTGCCGCATGGAGCACGATATCTCCGCGG
>JBDKRF010000451.1:0-11680 GCA_039683525.1 Clostridiaceae bacterium | reverse complement strand
GCACATAGCCTTCATTGCCTGGGCACCATGCGCTCATGGCGTATTCCGGGTTTTCCTGGTTGGCTTTGATGACGATATTCGGCAGCTTCGCTGTCAGCGTCGTGCTTAAGGTTGCGATCTGCTCGTTGCTGAGTCCGCTGCAATTGATCCAGAGCCGCTCCAGATTCGGCAAGGTCGTAAAGACATCTGCCGAGGTGAGCGTGTTGTTGCTGGCGTTGACGTAGCGGAGTTTTGTGTTGTTCTTGATCGGAGATGGATCCGAAATATAGTTATACATCATCTGCAAATAGACCAGATCGTGCATATTCTCCAGCGCCGAGATGTCCTCGATGTTGCAAAGCGCGATGTCGAGATATTGCAGATTGGGTACGTATTTCAAAAAGTCGACATTCCCCAATCTCGTGCAGTGGCCGATATCGAGCGCGATGAGATCGGTGCAATACTTTAGAACTTCAAAATCTTCCGCGTGAAGCTTATGATAGGAAAACTGTGCAGTCCCCGCCTCATATCGTCCGCCTCCATTGGGAAATCTGCTGCGGTTTCCGGTGCTAAAGCCCTTGATATCCGTGCGGATGACCCAATTGTAAATGTGGATAAACCACACGACCTTGACCTGTGGATAGCGCGCGCGGATGGCCGCCATCTCCTCGTCGCTGGGCCCCGTGCCGCACATATCCAGCATCGTGAGTTTTGGGAAGAGCACGAGCGCATCGGAAAACGCCGCGGCGTCCGGCACGGTGTGCTTTCTTACGTCGAGCTCCGTCACGTCCGAGCGGACGGATAGATCCTCCAGCAGCTGCACATTCCAGACAAACCAAACCTGCGGATAGGCGTTCGCCAGCGCGATCTGGTCGGCAAGCGCAAACTTCTCCTCGCCAAACACAACGCTCTTGAGCTTCGAAAGCCCGCGCAATTCGCGGCCTAACGTCGCTAGATCGACCGTTTTTCCGCTGAGATCCAGCGTCTCGGTGTCCGGCGCATAGGTCACGCCGTTGATCGTTACATCCCAGAGAAACTGCACGTTCGGATAGCGCTCCGCGAGGTCCTTTGCGGTGGCGTCGTCCGGCGCCGTTGTGAGCTGAACCGACTCCAACACGGGAAAATACGCCAGCATGTCGCCAAGGTCATCCGACGCGGCGTCAAGCGTGAGCGCGGTGGTGTTGCTCTCATAGCGTGCGCCGTTCAGCGGCACGCTCCAGAGGATTTCGCAGTTTGGCAGCGCGGCCTTCAGCGTATCAAAGTCCGCCGGCGTAATCTCGTTGCCGCGCAGGTCGAGCGAAGTCAGCTGCGTTTGTTTCAGCAGGTCGGAGACATCGGTCAACCCCTTGTCGCGCAGATCCAGCGTCGTTTTTGCCGGTTCATCCGTTGTGCCGGCGGGGTTACCGGCGTCGCCCTGCTTTGGCGCGCAGGAAGAGAGGACTAGAACAGCCCCCAGACACAGTGCGATATAGAAGGGCATCTTTGCCCGTTTTGCTAACGTTTTACGAATCAAATTACCACCTGCTTTTCGGAAAAATGCGGGTTTTCGAGTTTTGAAAACATGTTATATAGATGCTTTACGCACACAATCCTATGTGAGTGGGTACGATCGCGCCGCGCATCGCGCGACGAAACCATGGTTCATTATATCAATCGATCGGGGTAATGTAAACTCAGACGAAACAAAGCCTCGCTCTGTCAGCAAAGCGAAGCCTTGTGGTTATAGCATGCCATTCGATTCCAATCCGCTTATTTTGCCTGTAAGTATTTTGCGAAAATCGAGTCTTGCTTACCGATGAAATTGTCGTAGCAGATATCTTTCGTGTTGTCAAAAACGCTCTTCATCGAGTTGCAGATCAGCGTTTCGTCCGATTTTCCGAGGCTGATATTGACCGTGTTTTCCGCTGTGCGGAGCACCTCGGTCACGGGCGTGATGCAGCCCAGCAGAATCACGATGAGGAACAGGCACTTCTTCCAGCGTGCTTTTGCGGCGATGCTGTTGGCATAGCGCATCACGAGCAGCATCAGATAGAACGCCGCAGGGATGCAGGTTCGCCAGGCAAAATCATAGCTGTTTCCCAGCTTGATGAACGAGAGCAAAGCCATCGTGCCAAAGAGAATCCACCAGATCCTGTCCTTCCTTGCGTCCCGGAAGACGAAGACGAAGTAAACGATGAACTCGATTCCAAGGAACAGTACGAAATGAACGATCGTGTTGACACTCAGGTCGATCAGCTGCATCTTTCCCGTTGCCGAATTGCTCGCGTAATACGCGGCAACGATGAGGCCGACCAGTAATCCCGTCACATTCTCAATCGTGATCGCTTCGCGAACAAACTGCCGCAGGTTTACACCGGAGCGGCTGAGGATGCCCGGGGACAGCTGAAAGAAACGATAGATGACAAACGGAAGCATCGCAAACGTCGGAAACGGCGCAAAGAGCAGCAGAAGCGCATAGGTAAACACAAGCGACGCGCTCCTCTTCTCCCGCAAAAGCAGCATGAACCCCACCCAGAACGGAATCGTTTGGTTATAGAGCCAGTAGAGCAGCGTCATATTGGAAGAGGAGTTGAACTGAAACAGCAGCAACTCCAGATGCTCCCCGTGCAGCAACCTTGAGAGAATCTCCCCTGCGTTTCCGAAATGGACGTTATAGAGCACAAATGGAATGATATCCAGCCCGCTGAAGAAGAGAAACAGCAGCAGCGTTTTAAATTTGACCGCGCCGAGATACTCGCTGATCAGAAGAAACGCCAGCACAACGCCGATCAAAGCCCAAACGATCTGAAAGAGGTACCCGACCGAAAAGCCGAATATCTTCCCGATTGCTGCGCTTGGCAGCCAAAACCCGATATAGTAGCACAGACCGCGTGGCGTATCGCCCGCCAAGTTGACCACCGGCCAATCGTACGCAACCAAATCCCGAAAGATCGCGTTGCGGTACATATGATCCCAGCGGTTTTGCCAGACGAGTCCGCCGATGCCGGACGAAACGACCCAGACAAAAAGGATTGCAAATATGATTATGAGCTTGCGCTTGTCTGCAAATATGCCGCTCTGAAGCGCGGAGGTCTTGAAAACGGTGCGAATCAGGCAATAGACGATGGCGATCGCGACCGGAATCGATAGGATGGGTCGAACCCAACCCAGCAGAAACTGCAATACAGGAATGCACAAATACGCATATGCGAATAGCTGTATATATTTGCCTTTGACTTGTTGTCCGAGTCCCATTCCATACATCCTTATCTCTTAGCGTTCGCGGGATCCGTTTGACATGAAATTGACCCTATTATACAGCGTTCTTTGGTTTCAAACAAGATCACCGCGCCAAGCCGCTCACCAGCCAAAAAACCAAAAGAAGCCTGTTGCTCAGGCTTCCTTTCGCCGCCCCGATTGCCGTGCGGTACACGCAAAAGCGTTTCTTATCGTTTTATACGTTGATGCGGAACAGCGTCACATCGCCGTCCTGCATGACATACTCCTTGCCCTCGCTGCGAATGAGACCCTTTTCTTTACAGGCCGCCATGGAGCCGAGCTCCACGAGCGTGGTAAACGGCACGATCTCCGCGCGGATGAAGCCGCGCTCAAAGTCCGTGTGAATCTTGCCCGCCGCCTGCGGCGCTTTCGTGCCGCGCGTGATCGTCCAGGCGCGAACCTCCTTGGGTCCCGCAGTGAGATAGCTGATTAAGCCCAGCAGGCGATAGCATGCCTTGACGAGCTGGTCAAGACCCGATTCCTTGATGCCGAGTTCCGCGAGGAATGCGCCCTTCTCGGCGGGATCGAGCTCGGCGATCTCCTCCTCGAGCTTGCAGCAGATGGTCAGCGCCTCCGCCTTTTCGGCTTTGGCGATCTCATACAGCGCCTTGACATGCGCGTTCGGCTCCGCGCCGACTTCGTCCTCGCTCACGTTGGCGACGTAGATGATGGGTTTGCTCGTGAGCAGGAAAAATCCGCGCATGAGCTCCGCTTGCTCGTCCGTCACATCGATGCTGCGCGCGGGCTTGCCGCTCTCCAGCGCCTTCTGGATGCGCTCTAAAAGCTCCGTCTCCGCGAGCGTCTTCTTATCCCCTGCTTTCTGCTGTTTGCGCGTGCGGTCGAGGCGTTTCTCCACCGTCTCCATGTCCGCAAAGATCAGCTCTAAAGAGATCGTCTCCACGTCTCGCGCGGGGTTGACGCTGCCGTCCACATGCACGATGTTCTCGTCCTCAAAGCAGCGCACGACGTGCACGACCGAGTCCACCTCGCGGATATGCGAGAGGAACTTGTTGCCGAGGCCTTCGCCCCGGCTCGCGCCGCGCACAAGCCCCGCGATATCAACAAACTCGATCGTCGTGGGCGTGTATTTTTCGGGGTTGTACATCTTAGCCAGCACGTCCAGCCGCTCGTCCGGCACCGCGACGACGCCGACATTCGGCTCGATGGTGCAAAACGGATAGTTCGCGGCCTGTGCACCCGCCTGTGTGATTGCGTTAAAGAGCGTGCTCTTGCCGACATTCGGCAGGCCGATCACTCCAAGTTTCATAAAAGATTCTCCTTTTCTTTTCTCTTACTTTTCTTGAAAGAAAAGTAAGCAAAAGAACGTTCACTTAGGTTTCTTTGTTTCTTTCTTTGTAAAAGAAAGAAATTAGAGTTTGCTTCTTCCGAAGTTCAGTCTTCTGAGGGATTCTTCGCGGCCTAAGAGTGCCGCGATCTCGATCGCGCCGCCGGGCGTGACCTGCTTGCCAGCCAGCGCGATGCGCACCGGCCAGAGCAGGGTTCCGTTCTTCATCCCGCGCGCTTCCACCATGCCAAGCAGGGTCTCATGCAGCGCCTCTTCCGTCCAAGCGGGCAGCGCCGTGAGCGCGGGAATCACAAAATCCAGCACCTCGGCTGCCACGACGGAATCGGTCTTGCTCTTCTTGTTGGTGAAGAGCTCCGCGTCATAGTCCGGCAGGGCTGCAAGAAAATCCACAACCTCCGGTATCTGCGAGAAGATCTCCGTGCGCGGCTGGAGGATGCGGCAAAGGATGTCCTTGTCCATATGCGCAACGCCCGCCTGCTCATAGTACGGCAGTGCATGGCGCGTAAACTCCTCCGGCGAGAGTTTTCTGACATACTCCGCGTTCATCCACGTGAGCTTGTTCACGTCGAAGATCGCGGGGGACTTTGCCATGCCGGTCACGTCAAACGCCTCTTTGAGCTCATCCAGCGTGAAAAACTCCCTTTCGTCGCCGGGATTCCAGCCCAGCAGCGAAACATAATTCACAATCGCTTCCTTGAGGTAGCCTTTCTTCAGATAATCCTCAAAATACGCGTCTCCGTCGCGCTTGCTGAGCTTATGGCTCGCGTCGCGCATGATCGGCGTCATGTGGATATAGACAGGCTTCTCCCAGCCGAATGCTTCATATAAAAGATTATATTTCGGCGTGCTCGCGAGGTATTCGTTGCCGCGCATGACGTGGGTGATCGCCATGGTGTGGTCGTCGATCACGTTGGCGAAGTTATACGTCGGCATGCCGTCCGCCTTGATGAGCACCATGTCGTCGAGCTCCGCGCAGTCGACGCTGATGTGCCCGTAGAGCACGTCGTCAAACGACGCCTCGCCGGTGAGCGGCACGTTCTGGCGAATCACGTAGGGTTCGCCCGCTTGTATACGCTTTTGCACCTCGTCCGGCGAGAGATGGAGGCAGTGCTTGTCATATTTCCAGACTTCGCCCTTTGCGGAGGCCTTTTCGCGGCGCTCGTCCAGCTCCTCATTGGTGCAGAAGCAATAGTATGCCTTGCCGGCTTTGACGAGCTGCTCGGCATACGGCAGATACATGCTCTTTCTCTCGCTCTGGACATACGGGCCGTACGCGCCGCCGACATCCGGGCCCTCGTCCCACTGCATGCCGATGCCCTTGAGGGTGTTGTAGATGACGTCCACCGCGCCCTCGACATAGCGGCTCTGGTCGGTGTCCTCGATGCGGAGGATAAACGTTCCGTTGTGCTTTTTCGCGTAGAGGTAGGTATACAGCGCGCTGCGCAGATTGCCCAGATGCATATAGCCCGTCGGCGACGGGGCAAATCGGGTTCGAACCATAAGGTTTTCTCCAAACTTTACTTTTCTTAAAAGAAAAGTAAACAAAAGAATTTATTTGCTTAAGCTTTGTAGCTGTCTTTCAAGCCGACCGTGCGGTTGAAGACGAGGGTTTCGGGCGTGCTCGTCAGATCCGCGCAGAAATATCCTTCGCGCAGGAACTGATAGTGATCTCCTGCCGCGGCACCCTTGAGCGCGGGCTCGACAAAGCCGTGCATGGTCACGAGCGAATCGGGGTTGAGCTTGTCGATGAAGTCCTTCTCGACCGCTTCCTCTTCTTCCTCCGCGTCGTCCGTCGCTGCCGCTTCGTTCTTCATGAGCGTGTCGTAGAGCCGAAATTCCGCCGCGACCGCGTCGTCCGCGTTGACCCAGTGCAGCGTGCCCTTGACCTTGCGCGCTTCCTCGCCGCTGTGGCTCGCGGGATCATACGTGCAGATGATCTTCGTGATGTTGCCCGCTTCGTCCTTTTCCCAGCGCACGCACTTGATGATGTACGCGCTCTTGAGGCGGACTTCGCCTTCCGGCTTGAGGCGGAAGAACTTGTTCGGTGGCACCTCGGCAAAGTCGTCCCGCTCGATATAGACGCGCTTGCCCAATTTTACCGTGCGTGAGCCCAGTTCGGGATGGTTCGGGTGATTCTCGAGTTCGATCTCCTCCACCTTGCCCTCGTCCCAGTTTTCGATCTCGACGAGCACGGGATCGAGCACCGCCATCCGGCGGGCGGCGTGGTCGTTGAGGTCTTCGCGCACGCAGTGCTCCAGCATGGCGGCGTCCACGACGCTGTCCGCCTTGGAGACGCCGATGCGATCCAGAAAGTCGCGGATGGCTAGCGCGGTATAGCCGCGCCTTCTCATGCCGCAGAGCGTCGGCATACGCGGATCGTCCCAACCGGTGACGAATCCTTCCTCCACGAGGCGGCGAAGGTACCGCTTGCTCATGATCGTGTCCGTGATATTCAGTCGCGCAAACTCGATCTGGCGCGGCTTGGGGTTAAACTCACACTGATCGATGACCCAGTCGTACAGCGGGCGGTGCGCTTCGTATTCCAGCGAGCAGAGCGAATGCGTCACGCCCTCGATGGCATCCTGAATCGGGTGGGCAAAGTCATACATCGGGTAGATGCACCACTTGTCGCCCGTCTGATGATGCGTTACATGCTTGATGCGATAGAGCGCGGGATCGCGCATGTTGATATTCGGCGACGCCATATCGATCTTGGCGCGGAGGGTTAGGCTTCCGTCCTCAAACTCACCCGCGCGCATCCGCTCAAAGAGATCGAGGTTTTCTTCGACAGGGCGGTCGAGGTACGGGCTGTTTTTGCCCGCCTGCGTCAGCGTGCCGCGATAGGCGCGCATGTCTTCCTTGGTCAGTTCGTCCACATAGGCGACGCCTTTTTTGATGAGTTTGACGGCGAGGTCGTAGCACTGGTCAAAGTAAGAGGAGCCAAACAGGATTTCGTTCCAGCGAAAACCCAGCCACTGGATATCCGCCTGAATCGCGTCGACGTATTCCACGTCCTCCTTGGCGGGGTTCGTGTCGTCATAGCGCAGGTTGCAGATGCCGCCGTAGCGCTCCGCCATGCCAAAATCGATGGCGAGGGCTTTTGCGTGACCGATGTGCAGGTAACCGTTCGGTTCGGGCGGAAACCGGGTCTGCACGCGCGGCTCTTTTGTGCGCATATCCTCTTCGATGAACTCCTCGATGAAGTTCTTTGGGCGTTTTACCTCTTCCATTGCCGTTTGCCTCCAAATTTACTTCATACATTATCGGGTAACCGCCCCGAAATGTCAATTAAAGGGGAAAGAACGATCTTTCTTTTCTTGAAAGAAAAGAAACAAAAGAACAACTGTTGCGGTTATTATCATTGTGTTGTCACAAACCATATGTTAGATTGTCTTTATTGTAAAAGCAATCATAGTATCAATTGAGGTTACACACTGTATGACATCATTCAAAAAAGTGCTTTGGCGTATCACAGGGATCGCTCCGCTTCTGATTAACGTGTTTGTAACCGCGCTTATCCTGCCTCTGAATTACTACAGCGGTATTCGGGAGCGAATCGGGGATACGGCGTGGACTGTTCTGTTTGTACTTTCGCTCCTCGTTCTGGTTCCGTTGATTTACTGGAACGCTTACTGCGTGGGCCGATCAGAAGGCACGACTCCATCCGGTTGGCAGGGATATTTTGATCTGTTCCACACGAAGATAAAAACCATTCTGATCCTGTTGAGCATCCTCGTGCTCTTTTGGATTGTCGCAATATTTTATTTCATGCAGTAACCGAATTTTAGCTGTAACCAAACCGCGCCATGCAGAGAACAACTTGCGTGGCGTTTTTTATGCCCCGACGCTATCTCTTTTTCGCCAACTGCGTCAGCCTTGCGAGATTGTTATCCTTCGGGTGCTTCACGCAGTGGAGAAAGAGCTGCTTTTTCAGCTCGCCGAGTTCCTTGCCTTCAGAAAGGCCGGAGGCTTCCATCAGCTGCTGACCCGTAATCGCAAGCTCGCGCTCACTAAACGGCGTGCCGTCGTGGAGCATGGTCTCGTAGAGCGCGCGCCAATCCTCCGCGATGTAGTCCACATCATACCCACAGCCGCGGACATCCGCCTCCCGCAGGAGAATCTGATCCCACGTCCGCTCCCTGCCCCACGTCGCAAACTTCACGCGCAGCGTGTCCGTCTTTGCCGTGTGCTGGATGTCGTACATGTGCCCTTCGACGAGCTGGCTCACCTCGGTGATGGTTTTCGTCGGGAAACGAAGATCGCCCAGCACGCGTTTGCTGATGCGCTCGCCGTATTTGTCGTGCGCATACTGCACGCCCGTCTCACGCTTGCAGTCCGGTTTGCCGACGTCGTGCAGCAGCCCCGCGAGGCGCATCTTTTCTATTGGCGGAGCGGCGGCGCAAACCTGAAAGCTGTGCTCCAGCACATCATAGCGGTGGTGATCCGGCCGCTGCTCCATGCCGCGCGCAAGATTGAACTCCGGCACAAGATAGTCCCAAACGTCCAGCTCGTCCAATAGTCTCAGCCCGCGCATAGGCGAACGCAGTTCATCTCTACCCAAATCGGGATAACGCGCGTCGGTCAGCAAGATCTTCACGAACTCCTGCCGTCTACGTTCAGCTGCAATATCCGCAAGCTTCGGCGCGTTTCGCTTCGCCGCCTGCCATGTGTTTTCTTCAATCGCAAATCCAAGCTCGCAGGCAAAGCGCACGAGCCGCAGCACCCGCAGCGCGTCGGAACGCAGGATGTCGTCCGGGTCGGCGCTGGTCGTGCGGATGATGTGTTGTTCCAAATCCGCGATTCCGCCCGTGGGGTCGCTGACCTCGCCTGTCGCAAGATTGGCGTACAGCGCATTGACGGAGAAATCACGCCGCCAGGCGTCGTCCGCGAGGCTCTCGCCGAACGCGACCATGTTCGGGCGGTGCTCTCCGCCTTCGGCATACGCCTCCCGCCGGAAGGTCGTGTGCTCGACGATCACGCCATCAAAGTGCAGCTCCACGGTGCCCATCTCAGCGGCTTTCTCGATCACGCGGATGCCGTAGCGCGGCATACTCTCCACGATCTGCTGCGGGGTCAACCGAGAGCAGACGTCGATATCCGACGGCGGCAGATTTAACAGCGCGTTGCGCACCAGCCCGCCGACGACAAACACTTCTGTATATTCTTTTTCAAACGCCTCCGCCAGCGGCTTGAGGTTTTCCGGAATAGTAATCTTCATAAATTGCTTTCTTTTCTTCTTTTTCTTTAAAGAGAAAAAGAAACAAAAAGAAACTCCTCTGTTATACGTTTTATTGTACAACAAAGGAGGATTTTTTTGCTTCTTTTATAAAAAGAAGTTTGTTACTTACTCAGTTCCTCGTGAATTGCCGCTGCGGCGGTTTTGCCAGCGCCCATCGCCAAAATTACCGTCGCAGCGCCGGTGACCGTGTCGCCGCCTGCATAGACGTGATCGCGGCTGGTTTTACCCGTCGCTTCGTCCACGATGATGCCGCCCCACTTCTCGGTCTTGAGTCCCGGTGTGGTGTTCTTGATCAGGGGGTTCGGACTGTTGCCGATGGCGATCACCACGGTGTCGACGTCGATCGTGTGCTCGCTACCCGCCTTGACGACGGGACGTCTGCGTCCGGAGGAGTCGGGTTCGCCCAATTCCATCTCCACGCAGGTCATGCCCTTGACGTGACCGTTCTCGTCACCGAGAATCTCCGTGGGATTGGTCAACATCTTGAAGATGATGCCCTCTTCCTTAGCGTGATGCACCTCTTCCACACGGGCGGGCATCTCTGCTTCACCGCGGCGGTAGACGATGTAGACATTCTCCGCACCCAGTCGCTTTGCGCTTCTCGCCGCGTCCATCGCAACGTTTCCGCCGCCGACGACCGCCGCGTTTTTACCGACCTGCACGGGCGTGTCCGATTCCGGAAAATGATACGCTTTCATCAGGTTGATGCGCGTTAAAAACTCGTTGGCCGAATACACGCCGTTGAGGTTCTCACCCGGGATGCACTGGAAGCGCGGCAACCCCGCGCCGCTGCCGACGAACACCGCGCTGTAGCCTTCTTCTTCAAGCAGCTCATCAAGCGTGATGCTGCGACCAACGACCATGTTGGTCTCAATCTTCACGCCGATGTCCGTGAGCGTCTTGATCTCCTGCCGCACGAGCTGCTTGGGCAGACGAAATTCGGGAATGCCGTAGACCAGCACGCCGCCGGGGGTATGCAGCGCCTCAAAGATGGTAACCTCATAACCGAGCTTTCTGAGGTCCCCCGCGCAGGTTAAGCCCGCGGGGCCGCTGCCGACGATGGCGATCTTCTTGCCGTTGTCCGGCAGGGGTTTTGCGGGTTGCGCGCCGTGCGCCATGGCGTAGTCCGCCACAAAGCGCTCTAAGCGTCCGATGCCGACCGGTTCGCCCTTAATGCCGCGCACGCACTTCTCCTCGCACTGGGTCTCCTGCGGGCAGACTCTGCCGCAGACGGCGGGCAGCGCGTTGGTGGAGCGGATGACCTCATAGGCCTCCATAAACTTTTCATCCGCAACGAGCTGGATGAACTCCGGAATGCGGACGTTCACGGGGCAGCCCGCGACGCAGGGCTTGTGCTTGCAGTTCAGGCAGCGCTTGGCTTCGTCCACCGCCATCGCCTCGTCATAGCCTTGCGATACTTCTTCAAAATTGCAGTTGCGAACGTTCGGGTCCTGCTCACGCGCGGGCAGTTTGGTCAGTCTCATATTCGGCATATCAGTTTCCTCCCCGCTTGGCCTGAAGCTCGACGTTTTGCAGGTTGCAGGCCTTGCACTCCAGGCTCTCCGCCTCTTCCTTGCGATACATCCTGCCGCGGGCGATCGCCTCGTCCCAGTCCACCTGGAATCCATCGAAATCGGGCCCGTCCACGCAGGCGAACTTCATCTCGCCGCCGACGGTGACGCGGCAGCAGCCGCACATGCCCGTGCCGTCGATCATGATGGGGTTCATGCTGACCACGGTTTTTATATTGTACTTTTTCGTGAGCGCGGCCACGAATTTCATCATGATGATAGGGCCGATGGCGATCACCTCGTCGTAAGCCTCGCCGCCCTCGATGAGCGCCTTGAGCGCATCGGTCACGAGGCCCTTTTCGCCGTAGCTGCCGTCGTCGGTCATAA
>JBDKRF010000450.1:0-6651 GCA_039683525.1 Clostridiaceae bacterium | reverse complement strand
CAGCCCCAGCGCGGGAACATGCATGCGGCAGGCGTTATCTTGATCATGTGCGGTAAACGTCATGCCTTGCAGAATCAAATCATCAATCTGTGTGGCTCGTACCGCGCAAGCCTCGCCTAGACCATAGAGAAGCGCATTCGGAATCTCGCGGAGCATATCGTCGTCTCCGTTGGCGATCACGCGGCCGCCCGACTTCATATACGGCAGCATCTCGGTTTTGCCGCGAAAGATGCCTTCGCGGGAACCGAAGTTTTCGATGTGCGCAAGGCCGATATTCGTAAAGAGGCAATAGTCCGGCTGTACAAAAGATGCGATGCGCCCGATTTCGCCGAAGTGATTGGTCCCCATTTCGACGACGGCGACCTCGTGCGTCTCTTCTAGAGAGAAGATGGTCAACGCGGCGCCGGTTTCGTTATTGAGATTGCCCTGCGTCTTCATGACCTTGAATTTTGCGCCCAAAGCCGCGGCAACGATATCCTTCGTGGAGGTTTTGCCCGCACTGCCGGTGAGCCCGATCACGGGAATCGTAAATTTATTGCGATAGCATCTCGCGATGGCGTGCATCGCCTTGAGCGTATCGGAAACGAGCAGATACGGTTCCTGCACGAGCGCATGATCGCTTACAACAAGAGAGGCACCCTTCTCGCGCGCGGCGGGGATGAAGGTGTGTCCATCGTGCTTTTCCCCGCGGATGGCGATAAACAGCGAACCCGGATGAGCGAGTTCGCTGTTGATGACGACGCCGGTTGCCGCTTTTAAAAGCAGCGACGGATCGCCGAAATAGGTTCCGCCGCTTGCCGCGACGATTTCAGAAAACAGATACTGCTTCATGCTCATTCATACCGCTTGAGCGAGAGGTTGACGATGGTTTCACAAAGCGAGGGATAGTCGAGCCCGACGTTCTCCGCTTCCTGCGGGAGCAGGCTGGTTGGCGTCATGCCGGGGAGCGTGTTTGCTTCCAGACAAAACGCTTCACCTTCGCGGGTGAGCAGAAAGTCGACGCGCGAATACACGCCAAGCTTCAGCGCACGGAATGCCTTTTTCGCGAGCTCCTGCACCTTTTGCGTGAGTTCCGGCGAGATGCGGGCGGGGACGATCTCGTCCGTCCAACCCGACTGATACTTATGCTGATAATCGTAAAATCCGTGCTTGGGAACGATCTCGATGAGCGGCAGAGCAACGCAATCATCGCTGTTGCCGAGGATGCCAGCGGAGAGCTCCATGCCGAGAATATATTCTTCCACGATCAGCTCATCTTCAAATGCAAATCCGTCTTCAATGGCGCGTTTGAGCGCCGCGCGCTCGCGCACAATCACGACGCCGATGCTGGAGCCGCCGCTGTTTGGCTTGACGACACAGGGAACGGGGAAGTGCTCCGTATCAAACGGAACGCCCTTTCGCGCGACCGCCCAGTTGGCGGTCGGGATGCCTTCACTGCGGAAGAGCGACTTACTGACGGATTTATCCATCGCGAGTGCACAGCCGATCGAGGGGCTGCCGGTGTGCTTGATTCCGGAAAGATCGAAAAACGACTGCAAACTGCCGTTTTCGCCGACGCCGCCATGTAGCGCAAGAAACGCAAGATCCGCCGCACGGCAGAGCTCCAACACTCCGGTGCCAATCTGATCCGAAAAGCCATGCTTTCGGGATGCGCGAACCGCGGCGAGATCCGGCTCCGCCTCCGGAACCGAGAAGGGTGGCAGCAGGCCGCTGATTTCAAACGCGCGTTCGATAGGCGCGGGCAATTGGTCGAGGCCGAAAAAAAGATCAACTAAAATGGCGCTGTGCCCTTTTTTGCGAAGAGCATTGGTCACCATGGTTCCGGTAGAGAGGGAGACGTCGCGTTCCGGCGAGAGGCCGCCCGCAAGCACTACGATGTTCATAATTGGTATCCTTTCCGATGTGAGAATCGGTGCATCAAAACGGCGGAACCCTGTTCTGTAAAGCCGTTCTTATGTTTATACCATGATTTTGGTATGAATTCAATAGAAGCAGGATGGTTTACGCTGTACCTGCGGACGAAAAGTGTTCGTTTTCGCGAAAAACTGCACTTCATAAACATGAGAAAACAACAATTCTCAAGGCGAACTCCATTGCCGTTTACAATTAAATTCAGTTGAAAACAAGAAATACTACTATGGGGCGTTTTGTATTTACGCTTCGAAAAAATAGTTGGGAATTTGATCAAATGAAGTTTATAATGAGTGCATGAGAACACATGTAACAAAGAGAATGTTGCTTTCCGCTGCGCTTGCAGTGCTTTTTTTACTGTCTGCTTGCGGGAATCTGGGAATCAGTAAACCTCTTGCGACTGAGGCTGCAACCGTTTATACAACACCGGACGCGAATCTATCCATACAAACAAATCACAAAAATGTAACGTTATCGGACATGGTCTACGCGCGGCCGGATCTGGAAGGCTTGCGCACCACTATTGATAACTTGAAGAGCGACATCAAAGCAGGAAAGCCCGCAGCGGATCTCGTGAACAGCTATCAGGCTATACAGACACAGTATAATCATGCGGACTCCATGCTATCGCTGATCTATCTGCTGTACGCGTTTGATGTCACCAATACCGCCAATCGGGATGAATACGCCTCTCTACAATCCGAATTGTCCGAACTGGATTCCGACATGCAAAATGTCTCCGCCAATCTGATTCAATCGTCCGACGAGGCAGAAGCACTCGCGAAACAAACGCTTGGCGAAGGCTATGTCAACGCGATCATGAACGAAGAGCAGGGCGTCGATGAATCCACGCAGGAGCTCGAGGATCAGGACGCGCAGTTGACGCTTCAATATGACAATCTCTGCGCCACCTTTACGCTGCTAGACAATGGAACGAACTGGACGTATGCGGATATTCAAAACGATACCTCTCTGAGCAACGACGAGTATTATCGCCTGTATGACGCGTATAATCTGGCGCTGAACCAGAAGGCTGGCGCTATCTTTCTTCAGCAGGTTGCAATCCGCACACAGATTGCAACCCTGCTGCACTACCCCGATTATGCTACCTATTGCTATGAGAGTTTTGGGCGCGATTATTCGCCAACAGACGCCAGGGCGCTCCATGCGGCAGTGAAGAAATACATCGCTCCCATTTTTGTCGATGCGTACAAGGAAAATGACACGTCCGATCTGGATGCGACATATTTTGAAGAAGATGCGTTCATCAAGGCGCTTCCGGCTGCGGCAGAGGCCTTCTCTCCTTTGCTAAAAGAGCCGGTTGCGTTTATGCTAAATAACAGGCTGTATGATCTGTCGGACAGTGCGGTAAAGATGGACTCGGGCTTTACAACCTATATGTCGGATGATCAGGCACCGTTTATCTTCTCCGTATGGACGGGAAGTGCGGATGATATCGCGACCATATTGCATGAACTGGGGCATTTTACAAACTATTACTACAATGCCGCCGTGGGCAACTCCTACGGCGAAAACCTCGACTTGGCCGAGGTCGACTCGCAAGCGCTCGTTTTGCTGTTGTTTGATGAATACGAAAACTTCTACGGAAAGCTTGCGGATGAGGCGCGCAGCGCGATGCTCACTGACGCCATGTTCTCACTGCTCTCCGGCTGCATGGAAGATGAGTTTCAGCAGGATGTCTACGAAAATCCAACCATGACGCTGGATGAGATGAACGCGCTCTACAAAAAGCTTGCCGTCGAATACGGGCTGGACGAGGTTTATGGCTATCGAGGAACGGAGTGGGTGCTGATTTCGCACACATTTCAAATGCCGATGTATTATATCAGCTACGCGGTGAGTATGGTGCCGGCGCTGGAACTGCTCGAGCTCTCGCATCGGGATGCGCAGGCGGCAAAAAACGCCTACTTTGAGATTCTCATGCGAAAGCAATATACATCCCTCGGCGAAGAGCTCACGCATAATGGGCTAGGCGATGTATTTTCGGATGATACGATCGCTAGGATCGCGGACATTCTAAATGCATATCTCGAAGAGTGATGTGTAAGCGAAAGGATCAGCCAACACACTCCTTCGCCGAACAACAAAAAGGAGCAATAGAAGCACTTGTGATTAAAAATCGTAACGAAAGTTGCGGTTTTTTTCTGCTTTTTTGCGAGAAATAGCCGTTATTCCAAATAAATATGGACTTTTGTACAAAAATATGGGATATAATACCAAGTGGAATCGTACTGAAATGCTTAAGAAAGCGCTTAACGTACAGAAAACCGCGGTTTTGGTCACCAGAGCACTGGATTCCCGGTAAATTCCCGGAAAAAAGCCCGTAAATAGGCGACTTTTGTCGTTGTGCCGAAAGGCCGCGTGTCTTTTCATCCGAAAAAAAGTGTGCTATACTAGGACGCGATGCAAAAAAGTGAGGTTAAATTTAGTGAAAATCGATCACATCATGGAGAGCATAGAGCTTGCGCTCAAGCAGAATCATCAGGTGTCGTTTCTGGACGCAACGACCGCGCAACTGCATGATGCATTATCCGGCGTGGTGATGGCCGCAATTGCGGAAGACTGGTATGAAAGCCGCCATGCGCACGAGCGCACACGAGAAGCATACTACTTCAGCGCGGAGTACCTCGTTGGCAGAACCGTATATAACAATCTCTTCGTGCTTGGTATCTTAAGCGATGTCAAGCGTGAGTTTGAGTCGCGTGGGCTGGACATCGCGATCTTTGAGGACATCGAAGACGCGGCGCTCGGCAACGGTGGCCTAGGTCGCCTCGCGGCCTGCTTCCTCGACTCCGCGGCGAGCGAGAACCTGCCGCTGGACGGCTACGGAATCCGCTATAAATACGGCCTGTTCAAACAGTCCTTTGTCGACGGATTTCAGGTGGAGAGCGCGGACGACTGGCAACGCTTTGGCGATCCCTGGAGCCGTAGACGCGATACGCATGAAATGCTCGTGCGGTTTGCGGATATGACCGTGCGCGCCGTGGCATACGACATGCCGGTGCTTGGCTATAACACCAACAACATCGGAACCCTGCGCCTCTGGCAGAGCGAGGCGGTCTCCGACTTTGACTTTAAGCTCTTCAACGATCAGGAATACTCCCTTGCGGTGTTGGAAAAGAACGCGGTGGAGGATATCACCCGCGTGCTGTATCCCAACGACTCGACGGAAGCGGGCAAGAAACTGCGCCTCAAGCAGCAGTATTTCCTCTCCAGTGCGAGCCTGCAGGATATCATATTCCGCTTTAAGCGCGAAAATCGCCCGATCGACAGCTTTGCCGAGCATGTTGCGATTCAGCTCAACGACACGCACCCGACCGTGAGCATACCGGAGCTCATCCGCCTGCTCATGAAGGAAGGCATTCCGTTTGACCGCGCGTTTGAGATTGCCTCTAAGACGTTCTCCTACACCAACCACACCGTCATGGCGGAAGCGCTGGAAAAATGGGACGTCAACCTGTTTAAGTCCGTTTTGCCGGACGTGTTTGACATCGTCTATCAGATCAACGCGAAACTCTGCGGCGAGCTGATGGCGCGCAAGTTTGATTGCTCCAGAATGTCCATCATTCAGGGCAAGCTGATCCATATGGCAAACCTCGCGGTGTATTGCTCGCGCTATGTCAATGGCGTAGCGGCGCTTCACACCGAGATACTGAAAAACGACGTGCTCAAAGAGTGGTACGGCGCATATCCGGAGAAGTTTCAGAACAAGACCAACGGCATTACCCAGCGCCGCTGGCTTGGGCTGTGCAATCCTGAACTGTGCGATTATCTCGATTCCCGCATCGGCAAGGGATACCTCTCCAACCTCGAGCAGATCGCCGCGCTGAAAGAGCATCTTTCGGATTCGGACATCGAGCAGTTCAACGAGGTCAAGCACCTCAAGAAAGAGCAGCTCAGCAAGCTGATTCAGGAGAAAGAGGGCGTCTATCTACCGCCGGACTTCATCTTTGACGTGCAGGTCAAGCGCATGCACGAGTATAAGAGGCAGCTGCTGAACGCTTTTGGCATCCTCGACACGTATTTCGGCATCAAAGACGGGCGGATCAAGGACTTTACGCCGACTGCCTATATCTTCGGCGCGAAGGCAGCCCCGGGTTATATCCGCGCAAAGGCGGTCATCAAGTACATCAACGAGCTGGCGAAGTTGATCAACTCCGACCCGGATATGGCGGACAAGATGCGCGTGGTGTTCGTGCAGAACTACAACTGCTCTTACGCCGAGCATATCATCCCCGCCGCGGATGTCTCCGAGCAGATTTCACCCGCGGGCACCGAAGCCAGCGGTACGGGCAACATGAAGCTCATGCTCAACGGCGCGGTTACCCTCGGCACCTTCGACGGCGCAAACGTGGAGATCGTCGAGCAGGCAGGGCTGGAGAACAACTATATCTTCGGTGCGAGAGTCAAGGAGCTCAACGACCTCAAGCCGCACTACAACCCCAAGGCGATCTACGATTACGAACCGCGCGTTCGCCGCGTGGTGGATTCGCTGATCGACGGCACGCTGAGCGACGACAACAGCGGAGCCTTTTCCGATTTGCACCGCTCGCTGCTCTTTGGCTCGGACTGGCAAAAGCCGGACTACTACTTTGTGCTGCAGGAGCTGCTCTGCTATTGCGAGCGCCGTGCGGACTCGAACCGCGACTATGCGGACCGCATCGCGTTTGGCCGCAAGTGCCTCATGAACGTTGCCTCCAGCGCGAAGTTTAGCTCCGA
>JBDKRF010000449.1:0-4453 GCA_039683525.1 Clostridiaceae bacterium | reverse complement strand
AGCTTTTCTTCTTTTTCCAGATCGCAGACGAGTTGCGGCAGTTTGCCGTATTTCAGCTCGGCGGCTTTGTTGAGATCATACGCGCTCTCAGCCTTGGCGATCTCCGCGTTGGTGCGCTCAATCTCCTCGCGCAACTGCTGCACCTTGCCGATGGCGGATTTTTCGTTCTCCCACTTGGCCTTCATTTCATTGAAGTTTGCGCGCAGTTCCGCCAGCTCCCGTTGAATTTCTTCCAGATGCTCGTGGCTGAGCTTATCCGTCTCCTTCTTAAGTGCGGCTTCTTCGATTTCGAGTTGCATGATCTTTCTACTTGCGGCGTCCAGCTCGGTCGGCATGCTGTCGAGTTCGGTCTTGATCAGCGCGCAGGCTTCGTCCACAAGGTCGATGGCCTTGTCCGGCAGAAAACGGTCAGAGATATATCTGTGACTCAACTTTGCGGCGGCAATCAGCGCCGCATCCTGAATCTTAACGCCATGGAAGACCTCGTAGCGCTCCTTCAACCCACGCAAAATCGAGATCGTGTCCTCGACCGTTGGCTCCTCGACCAGTATCGGTTGAAAACGGCGTTCCAGCGCCGCATCTTTTTCGATATACTGGCGGTATTCGTCCAGCGTGGTCGCACCGATGCAGTGCAGTTCGCCGCGCGCGAGCATCGGCTTTAGCAAATTACCCGCGTCCATCGCGCCTTCGGTCTTGCCCGCGCCTACGATGTTGTGCAGCTCGTCGATGAAAAGTATGATCTTTCCATCGCTCTCCTTGATCTCGTTGAGTACGGATTTGAGCCGTTCCTCAAACTCACCGCGGAACTTTGCGCCCGCAATCAGGGCGCCCATATCCAGCGCGAACACCTTGCGATTCTTCAGGTTGTCCGGCACATCTCCGCGCACGATGCGTAGCGCAAGTCCTTCCGCGATCGCGGTCTTTCCGACGCCCGGCTCGCCGATCAGCACAGGGTTGTTCTTTGTCTTACGAGAGAGGATTCGTATTACGCTGCGGATCTCATCATCACGCCCGATCACGGGATCGAGCTTTTGATTTCTCGCGAGCTCCACCAGATCCTGACCGTATTTGGTGAGCACGTCGTAGGTGCCCTCCGGGTTATCGGTCGTCACGGTCTTGTTGCCGCGTACGACCTTGAGCTGCTCGACAAACGCTTTTTCGGAGACGTTGTTGCGCACAAGCAGCTTCTTGCATGGCTCATTTGCCTTTTTGAGTAAGCCCAAGAACAGATGCTCGACCGAGACATACTGGTCTCCCATCTCTTTGGCACGCTTCTCCCCCTCGTTAAGCGCCGCATTCAAATCCTGGGATATATAGATTTGATCGGAACCCGAGCCTGTGCTGTAGGTCGGAAGCTGGCTCACTTCGCGCTCCGCTTCCATGCGGATGCGGGCGAGATCCACCCCGGTTGCGCTGAGAATACTGCCGATCAAGCCATCCGGCTGTGCGACCAGCGTGTATAGCAGGTGCGCCTGCGCAACCTCTGTATTATTTCGCTCGCTGGCAAGCTGCTGTGCCGACTGTACGGCCTCTATGCTTTTTTGTGTTAATTGATTGACGTTCATCGTTTGTCACCCCTATTACAAGATCATTCCGCCGCTGTGGATATAGTTCACGTAGAGTTTTTCTACACTTGTGATCGCCGTTGCGGGTTCCTGAATATTCTCAAAATACCGCTTCAGCGCGGAATCCAGCAGGTTGATGTATGCCGCGATTCCCTCGCCGATCTGTTCATTGGTCTGCTTGTTGTCATCAGAGAGCCGAAGCTTTCTCAGATAACGCCCATCCTCCATTGCGCACTCGACTCTGCCGATATAGAGCGTCTCAATTCGCATCCAAAGCTTAAAGAATTGGAGCATGGCGAGCACCAGCGCGCTGTTCTGGCTGCGAACGGAGACGCGCAGTTCGCCAAGCAGCGGACGCGCGTTTTTGTAGAGCTCCACGCTGTAGCGCACGCTGGGGTTGTATTTATAGTCCAGCGCGCTGCGTAGAGAAAACATCGACTCGGACGGCTGAAGCTGCGGTTCAAATACACTGCCGATCAGCATCTGCTCAATGGCGGAAAACACCTCCCGCATGCGCTTTTCCGGCGTGGTATAGCGCACATAGTCGGCAAGAATCTGGTTGATCATGGCAGAGCGGCTTGCGCCCGCTTCATACGCCATGCGGTCGATCTCCTGCACAATCTCATCCGACAAAACAAGCGAATATACGCTTTTGTTCATTTTCATCACCTCACGGTCTGATACTGTCATTATAACAACGCCTTTAAACTTTGCAATCGTGATTAATAACTTTATTGACGATTTTGCAATTCTTTCACGATTTGACTATACTGGATTCGCAATGCTTTGAGGAGAACACAACTACATATGAAATACAACTTCGACGCGATCATCGACCGCACGGATACCGAGAGTATAAAGTTGGAAGTGGGTGCACAAATTAACCCATTTCTACCAAAAGAGTACATTCCCCTTTGGGTTGCCGATATGGACTTTGCCTGCGCACCCGAGATACTATCTGCCATGCATGCGCGGCTGGATCGAAGCATTCTCGGCTACACAAACCTCAGCGACGCCTGCAAGCAGAGCGCCTGCCGCTGGGTCGAGCGCCGCTATCACTGGAACGCAGAGCCGGAGCAGATCGTTTTCTCCGCGGGCATCGTTGCCGCCTTGTTTGCCGCGGTTGCGCGGCTGACCAATCCCGGCGACGAAGTTTGTTTTCTGACGCCCGCGTATCGTCCCTTTGACGACGCCGTTAAGAAGCAAGGGCGTGTGCCGATCTATTCCCGCATGATACAAACCGAAAGTGGATGGGCAATCGATTTTGCCGACCTCTCGGCAAAGCTCAGCCGCCCGAACTGTGCGCTGTTCTTTCACTGCAATCCGCATAATCCCACGGGACGCGTATTTACAGAGTCGGAACTGCGCCGTCTCGGCAAGCTCTGCTTTGCCAACGATGTATTCGTCGTCAGCGACGAAATTCATGAGGACTTGACGCGTCGAGGCACAACGCATATCCCGCTGGCAAAGCTCTTTCCGGAAGAACGGCGCATCATCACCTGCACGAGTCCCAGCAAAAGCTTTAACCTCGCGGGGAATAATCACGCGCATTTATTTATTCCGGATGATACCATTCGCCGTGACTGGATGAAGAACTACTATAACGGACACCCCAGCGCGCTCTCCAATCAGGCAACCACAGCAGCATATGATTGCTCCGAAGACTGGCTTGAGGAACTGCGCGATTATCTGGACGGCAATTTCACGATGATGAAACAGCTGCTAGACGAACGGTTGCCAGAGACGAAGTTCTCCATTTCCGAGGGCACCTATCTTGCGTGGGTTGATCTCTCCGCGTTCGGCTTGAGCGAGCAGGAACTGAAAAAACGTATTTCGCAGGCGGGCGTATTCGTGCAGTTTGGTGAAGACTTCGTGGACAATGCGGATTGCTTCATGCGCGTGAACCTGGCAAGTCCTAGAAGCATCGTTCGGGAAGGCCTGGAACGGATCTGTAACGCACTGAAATAATATATTTTTAGCAAAGCCGAAAAAAAGCCGCTGATTCCCAAATCGGCGGCTTTTTGTTACCCAACCGTCACACGGTTTTTGACTTTATTTCGTGACATTAATCACTTTGCTGAAACGATTTCTTGATAAGATTTCGATCGCTCGCGTGAAATCGGTCGTTTGTTACTCTGTAATGCCCTTATGTAACCGCTGGGCTTTGCCTTTTTCAATCGATTATTGCAAAAAATGCCTGAAACGAATCCTTTTTGCTGACACTCGACCGGAATCGTATGTGATAAAATCTCTGCGAAAAACGATCGAAATATTCTTTAATTATTTTGGTTTTTGCAACGCAAATGTAACAGCTTATCCGTATCCTGTTAGAGAAAGGATAAGTGAAGATGATCAACAGACGAATGAACCAAAAAACAAAACGCATATTACTCGTCATCGGAATCGTTGTCCTCGTTATCGTAGTCGCTCTGAGCCTTCGCTTATGTAGCGCATCGAAAGCGATGGCCGCGACCAACCCCGCTGACGTCAGTGAAAACACATTCGAGCAAACACTCGAATCCATTCCGGAGAACAACGTCCCGTTGGCTGCTGCAGTACCTGCAGTGTTGACCCCGGCCGTTGCGACACAGACACCCGTTGCACCCACGCCGAAGCCTGTCAATCCGGCCCCGGCGGCAATGCCCACCGCAACACCGACGGCAACGCCTATGGCTACACCGACAGCTGTCCCGACGGCAACACCTACCGCAACACCGACGGCTACGCCCACAACTACCCCGACGGTAGCGCCTACGGCGACCCCGACGGCAACGCCTGTCGCTAAGAGCACCGCCGCCACTCGTATGCTGGAGCGCGCGGATACGCTGTTATCGCAGTATTATGCCTGCAAGACCGCTGCAGAAAAGCGGACGGTGCTTGGCATCACA
>JBDKRF010000448.1:0-2935 GCA_039683525.1 Clostridiaceae bacterium | reverse complement strand
AATCGCCGTTCGGCCCCGAGCTCACCGTATACGGGACCAGCTTGATCTCTTCCGTCACTTCCGAGTACCTGCGGCCCATGAAGCGCTTGATCGAAAAGACGGTGTTTTCGGGGTTGGTTATGGCTTGCCGCTTGGCCGCCGCGCCAACGAGCCGCTCACCGTCTTTCGTGAACGCGACAACAGAAGGCGTCGTCCGGCTGCCTTCCACATTGGGGATGACCACCGGTTCGCCGGCCTCCAAGACCGCAACGCAAGAGTTGGTTGTTCCCAGATCTATTCCGATTACTTTTCCCATTATGTCTATTCTCCATTAGCGGCTGCTGTATCGCCGCATGCAAAACATCCTGACCAGGAAAGAGCAAAGGCCGTGCCAACCGAACGGGGCGTATTTCTCTGAAATTAATGTACTTACGCGCCGCGCGTCCGCCGAGTGTTGCATGCTGAAACAGTCGCTGCACCACTTTCGAACACTTTACCGACCGGCGTTTTATTTCCTGAATGATCTCCGCGCCTCCGCGTGAAAGAAAAAGAGGCGACTCACGCGGAGCCGCAGAGAGCGCGGAGAAATGATAGAAGAAGGCAAGATGATTGAGAGCGCTTGACGAATAACAGGGGCAATTTTCCGATTGTCCGCTCGAAATGCCGCTTGGGGAACCCAACTGTGGCACGAGGTTTGCTCCTTCTCAGGTGACGCGAGTCATCAAGAACCAGAAAAGGAGGAACTGACGATGGCTTTACTGTGGAATCCACTAGTGGAGATGGAAGCGCTGCGGCAAGAGATTGACCGCGCTTTTCAGGATTTCGGCGTGGGCGGCGAGCGGTTCAGCCCGTTCTTCCGAGCTTTGTCCACCCGGACGCGGGTGTTTCCCCTGCTAAAGGTGCACGAAGATCGTGACAACCTCTACATCGAGGCGCTTGCGCCGGGCCTGAATCCGGAGACGCTGGAAATTACGGTAGTCAATAACGCGCTGCGAATCAGCGGCGAAAAGCAGCCGATCACGGAGGAAGTCAAACCGGAAGACTATCACCGCAACGAGCGCATCTCGGGCAAATTCTCCCGGACACTCTCGCTGCCGGTCGAAGTCAACTCCGACAAGATCACGGCGGAATATCACGAGGGGCTGTTGAAGATTACGGCGCCCAAGGCGGAAGCCGCAAAACCCAAACAGATAACCGTCAACGTCCAATAACGCTGGAACTACGAAAAGGAGGTGCAAACCATGAGCGAATCCAGAATGCCCGCAACGGCTGAAAGCAGTGTCGCGACCCGGGAAGAGGAGCGTACGGTTCGCCCCGCGGTCGATATTTTTGAGGTGTCCGACGGTCTGGGCGTTGTAGTCGACATGCCGGGCGTCAAGAAAGAAGATGTCGATATCCGCGTGGAAAACGACATCCTGACCATCACTGGAAAGGCCCATTCGGAGCTGCCGGGCGACTCTCTGTATACAGAGTACGGACTCGGCAGCTACTTCAGGCAATTCCAACTCAGCGAGCACGTGGATCAGGAGAATATACGCGCGGAAATGAAGCACGGGGTGCTGACGCTTCGCCTACCGAAGGCCGAGAAAGCAAAACCCCGGAAGATCTCTGTAAACGTCAAATAAAGGCGTTTGCAGGCGAAGGAGGTGGATTTGATATGCCGAATCTAGTGCCTAAACCGAGAGCATTGACCTCATTGCGGGACAGCGTCAACGAGATCTTTGATCGATGGATGCCCGCCCGCAGGGAAGAAGAGCGGCAGATGATGCCGGAGACCTTTTTGACGGGGCCGGCCGTCGATGTTGTCGAAGATGACAAGATGGTTCGCGTGACGGCCGAAATGCCCGGTCTCAACGACAAAGACTTCAACGTCGAGATCGAGGGAGATCGCTTGATCCTCAGCGGCGAAAAGAAGCACGATCGCGAGGAGAAAAAGGAGAATTACTACTACTCCGAATGCAGCTACGGTTCCTTCTCCCGCGTCATCCCGTTGCCGTGCGAAGTTGACGCCGACAAGGCAAACGCAACTTACAAAAACGGCATGCTCGAGGTCGAACTACCGAAAAAGGAAGGCGCCAAGAGTAAGCGCGTTAACGTAAATATCACCTGATGAGGACGCGGACGCTTATGCATAAGGACGCTTAGCATAAGCGTGGCGCTTTTGCGATAGAGGCGAGACTACTCGCCTGCAAGTGAAGTAGCCACTTAAACCCACATACCTGCCAGGCCCCACGGACCTGGCAGGTTTCTTCTTCTTACTCTTTCTCCGCGCACTCCGCGGCTCCGCGTGAGCGCCCTTCTCTCTTTTCACGCGGAGACGCGGAGATCGCGGAGATCAAGGGAGCTTAACATAGTTATACCCTGAGGCGGGCTTTTACCCGCAGCCCAGAAGGACTAAAGAAGAGCATTCATTAATGTAGGCCGGCCGCCCTCGGCCGGCTTCCTGCGCCACTTTCGTACCCGAGATGACGGCCGAGGGCGGCCGTCCTACATCGATGACTTCTTGGTGTTTTTTTTAGAAGCTGGAGTTTAAGGCACTAAAAGGAACCGCAAGTCCCTGTGAGAGAATGTCCTTTGCATCAGCTACCTCAATTAGCTACTATTCGTACTTTAGAAGTCGAGGTGGTAGTAATGAGCGTAGTTGCAGTTCGGAATGTCTCGATACGTCTATTGGCCCTGGTTCTTGGCATCCCCCTGATAACGATCATCGTGTACGGCGCCGGGATCGCGTTTGTCCCCATGGTCCATAGTACGGATCAAGCGATTTTGGCGGCCGTCAACCCGGATTCCCATGTGCCTGGGCTCGACCAGTTCGTCCGCGCGCTCACCGACTATACCAACTTCCTCATTTTCGCCCCGTTCGCATCCTTCGCAACCGCATATCTGCTCCACATAATTACGCTGAAGAAAATAAAGTGCCTCTTTAGCGGATTGCTCGCTATAGAGACCATCGCGC
>JBDKRF010000447.1:0-2178 GCA_039683525.1 Clostridiaceae bacterium | reverse complement strand
ATTTGGCACCATCGGCGTTTGCGACGGCATCGCGATGGGGCATCAATGCATGCATTACTCCCTCGCAAGCCGCGAAATCATCGCGGACGAGTGCGAGATCATGGCAGAGGCGCACCGATTCGACGGTATGGTATTTTTGCCCGGCTGCGACAAGATCATCCCCGGCATGCTGATGGCGGCGGCAAGGCTTGATTTGCCCGCAGTGTTTGTGACGGCGGGGCCGATGCTCTCGTACCAGGGCGACGGTAAAAACCTCGACCTCAACAGCGTGTTTGAAGCGGTCGGCGCATTCAAGGCGGGAAAAGCGACGCAGGCGGAACTCGACTTTTGCGAAAACAACGCTTGCCCAAGCTGCGGTTCCTGCTCCGGCATGTTTACGGCAAACTCCATGTCTTGCCTGAGTGAAGCCATCGGCATGGCACTACCCGGCAATGGCACGATCCCTGCGGTCTACGCAGAGCGACTCAGACTGGCCAAGCACGCAGGCATGCAGGTAGTCGAACTGGTGAAAAAGGACATCCGACCGTCTCAGATTATGACCGAAACCGCGTTTGCAAACGCGCTTGCGGTGGATATGGCGCTGGGTTGCTCAACTAACAGCGTGCTGCACCTGACCGCCATCGCGCGGGAAGCGGGTGTCACGCTCAACCTCGATATGATCAACGAGATCAGCGCAAGAGTACCGAATCTCTGCCGCCTTGCGCCCTCCGGCCCGCACCATGTGGAAGACCTGTATCATGCGGGCGGCGTTTCGGCGGTGGTCAACGAGCTGATTCAAAACGGATACTACGATGGTTCGACCATGACCGTGCTCGGAGTACCGATGGCGGAAGCGGTGCAAAATGCGAAGATTCGTAACACCAACGTCATCCGTTCTTGCAAGGAACCTTACTCGAAGACCGGCGGCATTCAGATACTCAAAGGCAATATCGCGCCGGATGGCTCGGTCGTCAAGCGCGCGGCGGTGCTGGACAGCATGATGGTTCACTCCGGCAAAGCCAAAGTGTTTGACTCCGAGGAACAGGCGATCAAGGCGATCTATGCGCTGGAGATTCAACCCGGCGATGTGGTCGTCATCCGCTACGAAGGGCCGAAGGGCGGCCCGGGTATGCGCGAGATGCTGGGGCCGACGTCCGCAATCGCGGGCATGGGTCTCGATAGCACTGTTGCGCTCATCACGGACGGACGCTTCTCTGGTGCTTCTAGAGGAGCCGCGATCGGTCACGTTTCACCGGAGGCGGCGCGCGGCGGCAACATTGCGCTGATTCAGAATGGCGACATGATCGATATCGACATTCCGGCGGGTACACTCAACGTTCGCGTCAGCGAGGAAGAACTTTCCGAGCGCAGAAAGAGCTGGAAGGAACCCGAACCGAAAGTCAAAAAGGGTTATCTTGCACGGTATGCACGAATGGTTTCCTCTGCTTCGGAAGGAGCGGTCGTAAAATAAGACCGAAACGGAAGAGGTTTGGTCATGAGACAGATTTCGATATTTGACACGACCCTGCGAGACGGAGAACAATCTCCCGGAAGCGGGCTGAACGTCAAAGAGAAGATCGACATGTCGCGCCAGCTCGAATCCCTCGGTGTCAGCGTGATCGAGGCGGGGTTTGCAGCGGCATCGCAGGCGGACTTTAACGCCGTACGCGCGGTAGCAAAAGAGCTGCAACGAACGCGGGTGACGAGCCTGTCTCGAGCGCTTGCAAAGGATATCGACTACACATGGGAAGCGCTTCGGCATGCGAAATATCCGCGCATCCATCTCTACATCGCGACTTCGGATGCACAGCTTGCCTATAAGCTGCAAAAGACGCGGGAAGAGGTGCTGGAGCAAACCACGCAGATGGTGCGATACGCTAAAAAGTACTGCGAAGACATCCAGTTTTCCGCGGAGGATGCGACCAGAAGCGATCCTGCGTTTCTCGTGAAAATCTTTGAGGCCGCGATCGTCGCCGGTGCGACCGTCATCAATGTGCCGGATTCGGTTGGCTACGCAACGCCGGAGGAGTACGGAAATCTCTTTCGCTATCTGCGCGGGGAGATCAAAGGAGCGCAGAGCGTTCACTTTTCCACGCACTGCCACAACGACCTCGGCTTAGCCGTTGCAAACTCGCTTTCCGCAATCTTAGCGGGTGCGGATCAGGTAGAATGCACCATCAACGGCATCGGCGAGCGCGC
>JBDKRF010000446.1:0-13495 GCA_039683525.1 Clostridiaceae bacterium | reverse complement strand
AATACAAGCTTCTCGTGATTCTCTCCATCAACGCTGGAAAAGTCATCACGCATGACGCACTGATCCGCGAGGTTTGGGGACAATACAGCAATGAAAGCCATACGCTGCGCGTCAACATGGCCAATCTCCGCCGCAAGATCGAAGAAAACCCCGGGTCTCCCCGATACATCCTGACCGAGATGGGCGTCGGGTACCGGATGGTAGAGGAATAAAGATACCTCTTCCAGCAAATAGAACGCTTGATGTAACTGTTTCGATCATAATCAATCTGACTATAGAGACCGGCGCTACTGTTGCGTCGGTTTTTTACTATGCTCTTTTCTCTCGAATAAACAACAATTTGTCAACGGAGTATGGTTACACATTTTGTTTTCGTCGGTCTTCTCGTCGCTTTTGCTAACGGTCGTTGTCTCTGTCGTCTGTAAAGCCGGATTCTCCGATGTTTGCACGATGGTTTCCGGTGGTGTTTCAACCGGCATGGCTCGCTCTTTTGCCGCTACACCGTAGATAAAAAAGCATCAGTGTTGTCACGCCAAAAGTGAGAGCAAGAGATGTTTCATTCGAGTCGCCTCTTGACATGAAATATGCCTGCGAGGGATGTCCTCACAGGCATAGCGTACGAAGTCCATATGAAATTCAGGTGAAATCTCTAGATCGGTAATTGTAAGCAAAATTCGACGCCGTCCGCCCGGTTTTCCGCCGATACGCTACCACCGTGCAACTGCGCGATCGATTTCACGATCGCAAGCCCGATCCCGTGCCCGCTCGCCCGGTCGCCGTTTTCGCCCGTGTAAAACACGTCCCAGATGCGCTCGAGTTGCTCCTGCGATAGATGCGAACCGGAGTTATAGACACAGATGCGCATCTTTCCCGCCTTCGCAACCGCGCGGACGCGGATTTCGCCCGATTCAGGTGTATGCCTCAGCGCGTTGGTCAGGAAATTCTCGACTGCTCTGCTGATCATTGCTTCATCGGCGAGTATACTCAGCGTCTCCGGCGCTTCGAAACTTAGGCGAACATTCTTCTGCTCTGCTTCCCGCGCAAAGCGCTCCGAGAGTGAGTCAAACAATCCGCGTACGGAGAGCGCGCGCAAGTCCGGCTTCATCTGCTCGTTTTCGAGCCGTGAAAGCTCCAGCAACTGTTGAATCTGCGCATCCATGCGGTCGCACTCCGCCGAGATGACCGCGCAATAATGCGCGGTTTGCTCCGCATCCTGCGCAACACCGTATTGCAGCCCTTCCGCATAACCCTTGATCACCGCAATCGGCGTTTTCAGCTCATGTGAGAGATCGCGCACCAGTCGCTTTCTGCGCGCAATATCTCCTTTGAGCCGATCAATACTTCGGCTGAGTTTTTCCGAAATCTCGTTGATGCTGGAGCCAAGCGCGCCTAGTTCGTCTCGTGTCTCGACATGCACACGCTCGGAAAAGTCCAACTCGGCGATCCGTCCGGTCACGCGGCTCATCTCTACGATCGGCTTTGTGATCGCGCGCGAGAAGAGCAGCGTCACACCGCCTCCAAGCAGGATTAGCCCTGCGCCGACGATCAAATAGAACCGGTTCGCGGTTGCCGCGCTCTCATCGATGCCCTTGATGCTCTTGTTGAGTACGAGGTATCGCCCGCCGGAAATCCTACGAATGTGAACCAAATTCGACACGCCATTTTCGTTTACTACTTTGCTGAACGCAAACCGCACGCGTCTTCCCTTGTCCAGCGAGATCATGTCCTGAACTTCATCCGCTAGTGCTTCCGCCTTTTTCTTGCCAGTAAACGACGATGCCAGTATCGAGCCGTTTGCGTCAACCACGCGAATGCCGACGTTGTTGTCCCAATCGAGCTGCGAAAGCGTTTCTTCCAGGTCCCCACCGGACTGGTTCAGCATCGCCACCACTTCGTTACTAAGCGTGCGCAGTTGAACCCTGTTTCGCGCGACATAGAATTGCCGCAGCAGGAGGAAGTTAAACAGTAGCCCGATCAGCACGAGTAGCACGATAAAGCCGCTGAGCAGCAGAAACACCTTTTTTCGAATCGTCAGCTTCATGGTGTCACCTCAAAGCGGTATCCAGCGCCGCGCACGGTCTGAATCATCCCGCCGCACGAAGCGAGCTTTTGCCGCAAGGTCTTGATGTGTGTGTCCACCGTCCGCTCGTCGCCTTCAAAATCGAATCCCCAAATCTTGGTTAAAAGCTTCTCGCGGGAAAATACGACGCCGCGATTTTGGGTCAACAGCAGCAGCAGCAAAAACTCCTTGTTGCTTAGGATAATCTCGTTTCTTGCAACCAGCACGCGCCGTTTTTCGGTCTCGATGGTGAGTTCGCCGAAGTTCTGCGCGCCGGCATAGTCGCGATTCGTTCTTCGTAGGATCGCATTGAGCCGAGCAACGAACACCGGGTATCGAAACGGCTTTGCCAGATAGTCGTCCGCGCCGTGTTTCAGCCCCGTGACCTCGCTGAGCTCATCGCCCAGCGCGGTCAGCATCATCACCGGCACGTCGGAGTGCGCGCGGATCTCCTTGAGCACGTCCCAGCCGTCATAGACCGGCATCATCACGTCCAGAATCACCAGCGCGGGTTCTGCGCCGGAGAAAAAGTGGTCGATTGCCTGCTTTCCGTCCGCGGCTTCGATCGGCTCATACCCCTGTTGGCGCACGATGTCGCAGATGAGCGCGCGCAGCGCCGGATCGTCGTCCGCAACCAAAACCCGAATTTGCATGCCGTCCACCTCCGGAATGTGCTCAAGAATAGAGATTTGCCTTGAAATGCGACTTTTCATACAATTAGTATAGCATATGAAGCGTTTTCCCTAAATCGCAACATCGCGCTGGTTTCAAGCGTTTTGCTGTGCGCTACGCGGAAAAACCTGCGAAGTTGTTTCGCAGGTTTTCCGATTCTACTGCTTTCGTGCGAACGGTTTTTGCATCATCCGAGCAGGGTGACCAGTTCCTTGAGTGCCGTGTTGACCTTTTGCTTGAGGGCGATTCTCGATTCCAAAACAGAGATCGCCTGATCGAGCGAAGTTTTCGCTGCGGCAAAATCCTTTGCGGTGATGCTCGTGCGCGCGGCTTGCACGTTCACACGAACCTGCCCGTCCGTCGCCTTGATCGACTCTCTGAGTTGTTTGAGCGTTTGCAGCAGTTCTGCGATGCGCTCCGGCGAGGTGGGAGTCTTCGTGCCCGCTTTGACCGCCTGCAAACCTGTTCTAACCTGCCCGCCGAGGGTCTTGTTCTCTTGCGAAAGCGCGTTTGCCTGTGTTTGGAGCGTTTTCAGGGTTTGTCTGCTTGCAGCGGCCTCTTCCCGCAACGCCTTCTCCTCCGGCGTCAGCGTAGTTCTGGGGCTCGTCGACGGCGCGGGAGTCGAAGTCGCCGGAGCCGGCGTCGGCGTCGCCGTCTCCCCTTCCGCAAGTGCTACGGTCGGGATCAACAGCAGAAGCAGTGCTCCAAGTAGTACCAGTGTCTTTTTCATATTGTACCTTCCTTTCATTTTGTGAGTGCTATGAGTACGGAATCGGTCAACGTATCCCGATCCGCCGCAGTGATCGACGCATCCAGTTCGTTGAGCGTGTCAATAAGATCATCCATTAACTGTGTGATATCAGCATCCGGGGCTGTGTTTCCCGTTGCCGTCTTTGCCGCGGTCTTTTGCGTTGCGGTCGGTGTGGCGGCGATGTTCGCCGTAGCATTTGATTCTGTCTTTGATGCACTCGTAAACGGCGCGGGTGTGATTGCTGGTCTTTGCGTCGTTTGGTTGTCCATCTGAAACACTACGATTTCCGATTCCACCTTGCGATCAAGACGCTCTCGTCTTCCGCATCCCGCCAGAGCCAATACCGACATAACGAGCACCATCCCGATCTGCAGCGCTTTTGCGCATCTACGCATCTATTCACGATTCCCCTCTCCTGTTTTGGTGCAAGTGTTTCCCTGCGATTCCTAGGATAGAGCGCTTATGTGAAGTTCATGTGAAACGAATCGTGAAGGTTTTGTGAACGGGTTCTTCCATCTCAATTACGCGCAGAACAAGAGGATAATCCTTTTAACGCGTAATTGAACCCTAGTTCTGCAAAAAACGAATCTCTGCTTCGTTCGAGAAAGACACATCTATTCTTATCAATATTTGTACTCGAATTATCACCGCGTACACTTGATCTGCTATTTTGCACATGATAGCCGGATGAATGCTTGTGTCAAGAATCATCGCTTCGCGGCGTTCGATCGTCAAACTCTTGTTCAACAGCGTAGACCCGATGGGCGAGCGAAACGAGAAGCCTGTGCTTGCCATGATCAGTCAATGATAAAATCTTCTCGTTTGCAAACAGGATATATGCTCTTGCCCTACGGAAAAATGTTGAAGGAGTACAATCGGTATCAGACACCAGTCTATAGGAATCACAAACAAGAAACGCGGGCTGCAATCTGTATTGCAACCCGCGTTTTTGAAGTTCAATCAGGCGATTAGCATCTTATTGCGGTCACTCAGGCAAAGATCTTCGCAACAAGTCCTTCGAGGATGCCCCAGAACGAGAAGTCCTGGCCGCCGAAGACGAGCATCCAGTCGTTGATCGTGTGGCTGAAGAAGTAGGCACCGAGACCAACAAGGAACACCATGATGATACCGTTGATGATCGAGCCGATGATGCAGCCGCGGATACCGCCGGTCGCATTCGCGATGATCGCCGCCGTGCCCGCCTCGAAGAAGCAGGTGAATACCAGCGGGATGACAACCGTCGGGAAGATGCCGAGCGGGACGGTGATGAGGATCGTAATGGTAGAGGTGATCAAAGCGGTGATGAAGCCGATCATCAACGCGTTGGGCGCGACGTTGAAGATCACCGGGCAATCCAACGCGGGGATCGCGCCGGGGATGACTTTGTCCGCAATGCCTTTGAAGGCCGGAACGATTTCCGCAATGAGCATGCGAACGCCGAGCAGCAGGATCGTGATACCGACGCCGAAGGTCATCGCACGGGTGAAGTAGAAGGAGAACACGGAGTCAGACGTATATCCCCAGACTTCGGCAGGATTCTGTCCGTTTGCCTTGAGCACAAACGCCATGACGATGTAGGTGATCAGGATTACGATGCTGCCCGTGATGGAGATTTCGCGCAGGAAGCTAAGTCCCTTGGGAACCTTGAGGTCTTCGGTGGATTTTTCCTTATTGCCGACGACCTTGCCCAGATATCCGGCAATGACCGAGAGGATCGTCGTCGGGTGGCCGATGGTGAAGCTATCGTCACCAGTGGCTTCCTTGACGAGCGGACGCATGAGGTTCGGGGAAACGATCATGTAGACCGCGGTGAAAATGGTTGCGAGGGCAACGAGGCCAAAGCCTTTCATGCCAGCATCCACGCCGGCCGCGATGAACACGTAGGGGAACCAATAGAGCATGTGGCCGGTTAAGAAAACGCTCTTCCACTTGGTGAATCTGGCAACCAAGAGGTTGATGATGAATGCGACCACCATGACGATACCGATCTGCGTGCCGTAGAGGCCGCCGATATCCACAGAGGTGGAGGGAACGGCCTTGGGCATGACCGCGGAAAAGGCGGAAGAAAGTCCGCTGACCACTTCGGAGACGATACCGACGCCGCGATTCAGCACGAAGAAGCCGATTGCGGTCATGAACGTTCCGCGGATGATTTCGCCGACGTTCTTTTTCTGGATGATCAGGCCGATCATCGCGATCATGGCAAGAAAGATTGCGCCCTGTCCGAAGATCTCTTTGACGATGAAATTAAGAACTCCCATAATTTCCTCCTGTAATGATTTGTTTACCTGAAACGTAAGAAACTTGAGCAAAGATGTGAGCGTACCGGTTTATTCTGATAAGCGATTCTGTAAACGAAAATCCGCTCTTCGTATTTCGCTCACGACAATTTAGGTAAGAGATTTCATGAATGCCAATGTTTTTTCTTCCACTTCCGCTTTGTTCATGAAATTGTTGATCACAATCACAGGAACCTTTGCACGGCCGGCAATCCGCTCGGCCAGCTCGGAAGAGATGAAGATCGCGTCGCACTGTATGGCGCAGCAGGTACCAACATCTCCGCAAAACACCGTTGCGCTGTAGTTGTTCTTTTTGAGCACTTCCTCGATCTTCATGCGAAGAAATAATGAAGACCCGCATCCGAAACCACAAACTGCCTGAATCTTGATTTCGCCCATTCTGAACTCCCTTCTTTCTTTCTATCAACCCCGATTGTGACCAGCCGGGGTAAAGAAGCAACAAAAATCGTTCGACTAATCCTTCTGCGTCAGCAGCGTCTGAATCTCCTCAACCGAACCCGCGGCGGCAAGCTTATCCACCATATCGTCTTCCATCAAAACGGTTGCAACCCGCTGGAGCGAGGCGATATGCGACTCGCGATCGACACAACTCAGGCACAGCACAACCCGAACCGGGTCATTCTCCGCAGAGCCGAAGTTGACAGGCGAGCACAGAGTGACGAGCGACATCGCGTCCTGATGCACATCCGCACTCGGCGCGGCATGCGCTAGCGCGAAGCCGGGCAGAATCACCATATATGGTCCCAACTCCTCCACCGCGCGAATCATGCTCTCGACATAGCCTTCTTCAATGCAGCTGCTCTTGACCAGCAGGCTACCCGCCACGCGGATTGCCTCTCTCCAGTCGGTAGCTTCCGCTTGAATTCGAATATGCCTTGTTTCGATCAATGAATCCATTGCTGTTATCCCATTCTGTTTGATTTCAGATCGTGTGACGTCGTTATGTTTTGATCCGGAAGGATCTATTTGATGTTTTCGCTGATTCGCGTTTATCGAGTGACTACGTTGTGGATATACCATTCCCGTCGCACACGGTGGTTTATTGCGATTCGAATATACCACATGTTTTATTCGATTGCAATACCACTTGTTTACATTCTCGTTAAAATTATGACTCATAAAGATCGGTTTTGCGCATGAAATCATCGTTTTCGACCTCTTTACGACATATTTGCATTGTCATCAACGCACGAAGTTGATTTTTTCAAGTTGTCCGGTTGCAATTTATATAATATGTGGTATACTTGTCATATCGGTTGTCATTACGTGATCAAAGGAGATGCGTTGATGCTCAAAGGCATTTCAGGATCTTCCGGCTTCGGCATTGGGAAGGTTTTTTGTTATCACGCGTTTGATCCTTCCGTTGTGGAGAAAATCGTCTCCCCGGAAGCGGAAAACGCGCAGCGCTCGACTTTTTTTGACGCACTTGCGCAAGCGAAAGCGGAGCTTGCTTCGCTTGCTGCTTCCCTTACCGCCGACAAGAGCGCAATCTTTCACGCACACCTGGAAATGCTCGAAGATGAGGCCATACTCGAAGAGATTACGGATGAGATTCATTCGGGTTCTTCCGCACAGTGGGCGGTCTATTCGGTGTTTCAAACCTATATTCAATTGATGCAGTCGCAGGAAAGCGCCGTCATGCGCGAGCGCGCGGCGGACTTAATGGATGTGCGAAACCGTCTCCTGCGCCTCCTGCGCGGCGAAAAAGAGACCTCTTTTTCCGCGCTGACAGCGCCCATGGTGATTGCCGCGCGGGATATCCTGCCTTCTGACGTTGCGCGTCTCAACAGCGGGCTGGTACTCGCGTTTCTCACCGAGACCGGCGGTGCCACCTCGCACGCGGCGATTCTGGCACGCAGCCTCGGCATCCCTGCGGTGCTTGGCATTCCCGATTTAATGCGCACGATAACAGACGGGCAGTCCGTGATCGTGGATGGTGCCAGTGGCACAGTGCTGACCGATCCGGACGAGGCAACGCTAATGCACTATCGCGATTTGCGAGAAGCCGCTCTTGCTGAAGGAATTCGCGATCGCAGCTGTCTTCCATTGGTTGCCGAAACCTTGGATGGCACCTTCATTCCGCTGAGTTTGAACATCGGCTCCGCGGAGCTACCGGAATTGGAACGATATGCAGATGGCGTTGGGCTGTTTCGATCCGAGTTTCTCTATATGGAGCGCGAATCGATGCCATCGGAAGAGGCGCAATTTGCGGCTTACGCAAATGTCCTTCGCGTCATGGGCAGTCGTCCCGTCATCCTGCGCACGCTGGACATCGGCGGGGATAAGACGCTTCCCTACCTGCCGTTACCGAAGGAAGAGAATCCGTTTCTCGGCAATCGCGCGATCCGGCTTTGTCTGGATCACGAGGAGATCTTCCGTACACAGCTTCGGGCAGCCTATCGCGCGGCGGGCGCTGGCAATCTTCTCATCATGTTCCCGATGATTGGCTCCGTGGAGGACTATCGCCGCGCGCAATCGATCGCCGTCTCCGTTCGGGAGTCGCTGATCCAAGAAGGGCTTTCTGTCCCGAATGTTCCGCTCGGCATCATGATCGAAATTCCGGCGGCGGCACTCTGCGCGGAGCAGCTTGCCCGCGAGGCGGACTTCGCCAGCATCGGCACCAACGACCTTTGCCAATACACCTTCGCCGCGGATCGCATGAACGCGAAAGCCGCCGAATATGCGCACCCGCTTTCTCCCGCGATGCTCAAGCTGGTGCAGATGAGCGCCGTTGCGTTTTCCGCGGCAGGCAAGCCCCTCTCCGTCTGCGGCGAACTCGCCGGAGAAACGCGGGCAATCCCCTTATTGCTCGGCGCCGGTGTTCGCAAACTGAGCATGTCTGCCTCCTCGCTTGCGCGCGCAAAGCGCATCATCCGCGCTTGCTCAATCTCCGATTGTCAGGCGTTGTTTGACGGCGCGATGCGTTGCTCAACCGAGCAGGAGGTTCACAGACGGGCGGATACATTCCTAGCCAGTCTGAATTATGAAAACCCCGACGTTTCAGCACCATAATACGCACTTTCGACAGAACACAACCATTTGGAGGAACGATATGAAATCAGCACGTGTCACCATCATCAACCCGACAGGCCTGCATGCGCGGCCCGCTACGGAGTTTGTTTCAAAAGCCAAGCAGTTCAGCAGCCGTATCACGATTAAAAATGCGTCGCAGGAAGTCAGCGGTCCGGTCAACGCTAAGTCGATCATCCACCTGCTGACGTTAGGACTTTCGCAGGGTTCCGTCGCGGAGATCACCGCGGAAGGTGAAGACGAAGCCGCCGCCGTGGAAGCCTTGCAGCAGCTTGTTGCGTCCGGTCTCGGAGAATAAACACGAAAGGAAGTCTTCACAAGATGGAGAACGATCTGCATGAGGCAAAATATGCGCAGGTAAAAGCGCAGCTGTTGCATATGATTCGGGACGAGAATCGCTTCCCCGATCGTTGCCTTCCCTCCGAGCGGGAACTTTGTGAGCTCTTTGGCGTGAGCCGGATTACGATTCGCCGTGCGGTTGCCGATCTGGAGCTGGACGGTGTTCTCTTCCGCGTGCAGGGCAAAGGTGCGTTTGTCAATGCCGCAAAGATTCAGCAGCCTCTGCTTCGCGTCTCCAGCTTCTCGCAGGATATGTCCAACCGGCAGATGAAAGCAGGTTCTCGCATTCTCGCGCTGGAGCGCATCCCGAGTGGCGAAGTCATCGCGGCAAAGCTCGGCATCTCACCCACCGAGGATGTCTACATGCTCAAGCGTCTCCGTCTGGCGGACGACGAACCGATGGCGATTGAAACCTGTTATCTGCCGCTGAAGATCGGCGCGGTCATCGCGGAGAAGATTGCGGACAACATGTCGCTCTACCAGCTGATGCAGACCGCCTGTGGGGTGACCATCACGCGCGCCTCGGAGACCATCGAGGTTTCGCGCCTGAAGAATTACGAGCGCAAGCTGCTCGTCTGCGAGAGTGTCCCCTATGCCATGCACTTTACCCGGCGTTCGTTTGACGCTTCCGGTCAGTGCGTCGAGTATGTCGAGTCCAAGTATCGCGCGGATCGTTACCGTCTCATTACCGAGCTATAACAGCAAATCAGGAGGGTTCCCATGTTTGTAGAGCAATATCAAAGCGCCGTCACCAATGTTCTCGCCGCAATTTTCGAGCAGGAACGGAACCGGATTTCAAGCGCCGGTACCGCGCTTGCCGATACGCTGGAGCATGACGGACTGCTCTATGTATTCGGCTGTGGTCACAGCCATATTCTCGCGGAGGAGTTGTTCTATCGCGCGGGCGGCCTCGCCGCAGTGAGCCCGATCTTTGAATCCTCCACCATGCTACACGAAGGCGCGATGAAAAGCAGCGAAATCGAGCGGCTCAGCGGCTACGCCCCCTGGGTTGCCGCTCGCTACCCGATTCAAAAGGGCGATTGTTTCCTCGTCGTGAGCAGTTCGGGCATCAATCCGTTTGCCATCGAGATGGCGCAGGCAGCATCGGCGCGCGGAGCCACGGTCATCGGCATCTCGTCGTTTGCCTACCTGACGGAAGCCTCGCGGCAAAAAGACGGGCTGCATTTGCCGGACGTTTGCCAAATCTGCATCGACAACCACGTGCCGCATGGGGACGCAACGGTCAGCGTCCGCTCCGACGGCAGCAAAGCAGGTCCCGTTTCCACCATCGCGTCGGTCGCGATCGCAAACAGCATCGTGCTAGCCGCCTGCGACATGCTACGCGCACGCGGGATTGAGCCGGATGTGTTCCGCAGCGGAAACCTGCCGGATGGTGACGAGCGTAATTACGACCTCATCAAACGGTTCCAGTTCCGGGTCAAACATCTGTAAACACCCGTACGAACAGCAGCCCTTATCAACTACAATGCAATCAAAAACGCTGGTGAAGCAATCTTCAACCAGCGTTTTTTTCTCTCGATGAATTAGTCTCAGCTATCAGCCCCGATAGATGCGCGCCTCATATGGAAGCATCCATTTCCCGGTATCGCTGGACAAGTTTGATAGCATGATTCTCCCAGTGGGGGTCTCCGGCAAATCGGCTTCCCCCCCGCTCATGTTGCAAACGATGGTGAAGATTTCGCCGTTCAACGCGCGCTGATAAGCGAAGATCTGCTCATGTTCCGTCCAGAGTGGACTGTAAGCGCCGTATTGCAGGGTTTTGCTGCTGTTTCGCAGCGCGATCAGCGTTCGGTAGAAGTTCAGCACGGACTCCGCGTCGGTCTCCTCCGCCTCCGCATTGATCGATTCATAATTCGGGTTCACCATGATCCACGGTTCTCCAGAAGTGAAGCCCGCGTTTGCAGAATCGTTCCACTGCATCGGTGTTCTCGCGTGGTCGCGCCCTTTGTGCAGCATTCCGCGCCAAACGGTCTCGGTTCTCCCCGTAATGCGCGCTTCCGTGAGCACGTTGAGCCCTTCGATGTCGCGAATTGCCGATTCATCCGAAAACGGCGTATTCGTCATGCCGAGTTCTTCGCCCTGATAGACAAACGGTGTTCCGCGCAGCAGATGCATGGCGACCGCAAGCATCTTCGCCGAGCGGACGCGCAGCTCTTCACTTGCCGTGCAGCCAAAGCGAGACACCGCGCGCGCCTGATCGTGGTTTGACCAAAAGAGACTGCCCCAACCATGCTCTGTCGCGGTTTGCCAGCGGTTGACGATATCTTTGAAGTGTTGGAGCGTCCACGGCACGGGGTCATATTTCCCGCGCGGGCCGTCGTCGATCTCCATCAGGTCAAACGGAAAGATCAGGTCGAATATGCCCGTCTTTTCGTCGAGCATTTTTGCGCCTTCTTCCGGCGTAGTAAACGGTGCCTCCGCGAGGCGCAGGCAGTCTCTGCCCGCAAAGCAGTTTTGACGCAGTTCGCGCAGATAGTCGTAAAACTTTGGTCGGTTGGCGAAGCGCTCCACCGCTAGTGTATAGCCCGCGGCGTTCGGCGTTCCCGCGCCATCCGGTAGTCCTTCGTCCTTGGCGATACAGTTGATCACGTCCATGCGAAAGCCATCTACACCGCGATCAAACCAGCGATTCACCATCGCGTAGATTTCCTGTCGCACAGCGGGGTTTTCCCAGTTCAAATCAGGCTGCTTTTCGGAAAACAGATGCAGATAGTATTGCCCTGTTGTTTCATCTTGCTTCCAGGCCGACGGCGCAAAAAAAGAGGCCCAGTTGTTGGGTGTGCCGCCGTCATTGCCGTCGCGCCAGATATAATAATCACGGTACGGGTTGTCTTTTGACTTGCGAGACTCCGTAAACCACGCGTGCTCGTCCGAGCTGTGGTTCACCACGAGGTCCATCACGAGTTTGATATCACGCGTGTGAAGGCCGCTGAGCAACGCGTCGAAGTCCTTCATCGTGCCAAACTCCGCCATGATCCGCTCGTAGTCGCGGATATCGTAGCCGTTGTCGTCGTTGGGCGAGTCATAGACCGGGCAGAGCCAAACGGCTCCGATGCCCAGCGATTTGAGATAGTCGAGCTTTTCGATGATGCCCCGCAGATCGCCCACGCCGTCACCGTTTGTATCCAGAAAACTACGCGGGTAAATTTGGTAAAATACCCGTTCTTTCCACCAGGCTTGCTTCATAGCCGATCCTCCGTTTCCATGTAGAGGATAGCAAACCGCTTCACGCTGCGCAAGCAGAAAGAGTACATATCCCCGCGCGAATTCTTTTCCCGCGCGTAATCAATCGTTTCAGCGGCACCAAAATTGCGATCCGGCGATGCCGTCCAAGCCGTTTTCAATGGAGAGAATGCCTGCACATGCAGCGTCACCCCCTTCATCTCTTCCGGCTCCTCTCTGCCCACGTTCCAGAGAGAGGAATCGTCACCGCCGAGGTTGATGAACGTGATCAGCTTCCGGTTGCCCTGCTCGCGAAGGATGAGCCAAAGCCTTCCACCTTCTCCCGTGACGGAATATGGGGTATCACACAAATATTCTTCGTTGTCCCATCCGCAGTGCGTCATGCTCACGTCATGCAGCGTCTCGTCAAACAGCAGGTTCTCATAGCGCACGATGAAGTCATCGTATGCGCGAAGCAAGCGCTCCTGCTGTGTTGTCAGGCGCGTGTAGTCCGCATAATACCCCTGTGTGAGCGCCGCGTTCTCCTCGCCAAACCAGAGCTGCGTTGCGCCGTGTGCCGCAATCGCGCTCATCAGCACGAGTTGGGCGTTGAGTGCGCGCAGCGGTGTATCGAGCCGGAACGGCGCGGGATACGCCGCGAGTACAACCGGTTTCTTCGCCTGTTTGGCGATTTGGATAAGCTGCGTTAAGTGCTCATATCGCTCGTATGGTGGCCAGACCTCAAGGTAGACCGCGTCGACGGGCGCATGCTTCGTCCGCTCAACCGGCCATGCGCCGACATTGTTGAACACCAGCGTCGCCTCCGGCAGCGCCGCGCGCGTGCGCTCGATCAGCGGTGCGAAGTCATCCTCCAGATGGACGATCCCGCCGTCTGAATCCAGCGCAGTCTTCGGAAAACCGTAAGTATCCATGTGGATGCCGTCAAATCCCGCGTCAAATGCCGCTCGATATTGCGCGATGATATGCTCCCGCCAGCCACTCTCAAGATTCATAATCGCAAACACGTCGATAAAGCGAATCGGTTCGCCTTCGCGCGCATACAGCCGCCAAGCGGGGTGTTGCGCCGCAAACGGTTCACTCGCGGCGTAGACCGCGCCATAACCCGTGGCAAGCATGCCGCGCGTGTGGCAGGCGTCGATT
>JBDKRF010000445.1:0-10925 GCA_039683525.1 Clostridiaceae bacterium | reverse complement strand
GATATAATAGGTATTGTTGCGGGCGCATCGACGCCGGACCGGATGATTAGGGAGGTACTACAAGTAATGAGCGAACAGGAAAAAACGACGATCGAAACCCTTGAAGCGGAAGCTCCCGCTGAGGAAGTCGTCGTGCCCCAGGTAACCGAAGAAGTCGTGGCGGCTGTGGAAGCGCCCAAAGCCACAGCGAAGGCGAAGGTCGAAACCAAGCAGGAACACGAAGACAGCTCCGACTTTGCATCCGCGTTCGAAAAGACCATGACGCGTATTCATAACGGCCAGGTTCTGGAAGGAACCGTCATCTCTGTTGTAGACGGCGAAGTGTTTGTCAACGTCGGCTACAAGTCGGATGGCGTGATTCCCGTGGGTGAGCTTTCCAGCGATTCCGATGTGAAAGCCGAAGACCTGTTTAAGGAAGGCGATACCATCGAAGTCGAAGTCACCAAGGTGAACGATGGAGACGGTAACGTGCTCCTCTCCCGCAAAAACGTCGAGAGCAAGAAGCTCTGGGACGAACTGCTGAGCCAGGAGAACATTGAGGAAAAAATCTTCGATGCGGTCGGCAAAGAGGTCGTCAAGGGTGGCTTGATTGCGGATATCAGCGGCATTCGCGCATTCGTACCGGCTTCCCAGGTATCCACAAAGTATATTGAGAACCTTAACGAGTTCGTTGGCAAGCCCATGAAGCTCAAGGTTCTGGAAGTAGATCGTCAGAGAAAGCGCATCGTCGCCTCTCAGAAGCAGGTTCTGCTTGCGGAAGCCGCGGCGGAGAAGCACTCCAAGTGGGAACAGCTTGTTGTTGGCAGCAAGGTCAACGGCATCGTTCGCAGAATCGCAGATTTCGGCGCGTTTGTCGACATCGGCGGTATTGACGGCCTCGTCCATGTGACGGACGCCGCTTGGGGCAGAGTCAAGCATCCTTCGGATGTGTTCGCCATCGGTCAGGAGATCGAAGTGATCATCCTCAACGTGGATGTCGAGAAAGAGCGCGTTTCCCTCGGTTACAAGCAGCTTCAGCCCAAGCCCTGGATGCTTGCCGGCTAGAAGTATGCGGTTGGTTCCATCGTAGAAGGCAAGGTTGTTCGCATCGTTCCGTTCGGCGCGTTTGTTGCGCTCGAGAGCACGATCGATGGCCTCATCCATATTTCGCAGGTCTCCGTCCATCGCATTGCGAAGGTCGAAGACGAGCTCAAGGTTGGCGATGTGGTTCGTTGCAAGGTGCTCGAGGTCAGCCCCGAAGCCAAGCGTATCAGCCTGAGCCGCAAGGAAGCGCTTCTGGAAGAAGATCCCGCGCTTGCCGAGCAGCTCGCCGCCGAAAAAGCCGAGCGCGACCGTCAGTATGCGGAGCGTCAGGAACAGCGTCAGCAGCAGCGTGACACGCAGCAGTCTCAGCAGGTGCAGCAGTCTCAGTCTCAGCCGCGCACCGACAGACCCGAGCGTGCGCCGCGTTCTTCGAACAGCGACCGCTCTTCCTCGAGAGACAGCGGTGATCGCCGCCGTCGCAACAACGAAGATGGCGAGTATGAACTCCCGCCGGTGCAGGAAGCAAAGACCTCTCTGGCATCCCTCTTCGAAGGCCTCAAGGTCGACGAGTAAGCAAAGCCACACAAGCCGCTCAAGCGAGTGACTTCATCCATTCGAAAACCCCGTGTTTCGAGAGAAACACGGGGTTTTCTTATCGGGCAAAAGAGAGACCATGCCTCATTCTTTTGCGTTTTCGAGTGAGTTACCGTTCTTCCGGCGATTCAGAAAAATCCCGATACGCCTCCAGCATTCATAAAGAATCCATACAGTAGCATAGGAAAGAAGCACGGTCAGTGTGAATTTTAAGAAATCCGGTAGATTCGTTCGGATCAGGATTAGCGTAAAGAATGTGACCGGCAAGAAATGCAAAATATAAATCGGGAATGTGGCTTTTGAAAGATATCGCAGCACGCCGCTGTCAGTATTCCAATGTTTGCTGCCGAGATTGACCAACAGAACGATAGCCGCGCTTTCATAAATCCCCTTGGAGAGCACCCAAATGATCGTCTGAAAAATCGAGTCCACATAAAAAACCTGACTTTGGATGTTCACATAGAACAAACCCGCAAGCGAGAGCGCAAAAAGTTTCTTTGATAGACGATCATATGAACGAATACGCACCAATATTCGTTCATCTGACGCAAATACATAGCCAAAGAGAAACAGGCTCAAATAGACGGCATCATTCGCCCAGTCGGTGATGATGATAAATGCGCTGTCGCTGAAAAACGGACGCAGACACAACTCAAACAACACGACTAAGCCAAACGGGATCAAGACTCGATTTCCTTTTGTGAGGAAGGAGACGAGCCGCTCCAGCGAAGGAACATGTTTCTTCCAATATAGAAACAAGGGAAGACATACCGCGGAGAATACAAACAGGTAGAGCAAGAACCATAAGTGCCCGTAACCATTGTAGTGTATGACATCGGTGATCAAGAACTTCGGCAGAAACGCGAGGAATCCGTCCTGAAATCCTTCATACAGCGCCTTACAATACCCGGTAACTGAACAGAGCAACAGACTGCCTAACCCCAGCGGAAGAAGGAGACGATGCGCACGCTCCGCAAAAAACGATCGACCGCTTCGTTTTCTCAGCGAATAGTACGCGGCAACGCCGGCAATAAAGAACATGAGCGACATAAAGAAATCGCCGAGCGGCACAGTGACGAACAGAAAGGGAAGCGCCGGGATGCCTGCTAAGGGCGCTTTGATATAGACAACGCCATATCGTAAATAGGTTAACGCAGCGTGAAAAGGGATTAATGATAAAACGACAAATGCACGCAACCAATCCAAGTAATACAAACGCTTCGATTCCATTTTCGTTCCTTCGTATTCGTTCTTCTTTTTCGTTCACGCAACAGGTACTCGTGACAATTCGTCAAGCGAATTAAGCCACGCGGTCCTCCGAAAGGCTGCTTTGCGAGAGACGGCGCTTTTACAAGATTAAATTGTTCGCCTTTCGTTGTCAACTGCATTTTGACGGTTCTAGCGCTGAATCCTTGCGCGCACCAAATGCAAGCGAGTTTTTTTCGCGCAATTGGTTGTTTGTACGTGCTTGGGTTGCTATACTGATGCTATGCGAAAAAATGTGAACGGCCAAAGAACGCAGAAAAACGACCGGATTCCGGTGCAGGCGATCAAATATGGCTTGGCTGCCTTTGGCGGCTTCCTTGCGGACTATGCCGCGCTGCTTGCGCTCAAGGAATGGTTCGGGCTGCACTATCTGATTGCGGTTCCGATCGCGTTTCTGATTGGGATCGCGGTGAACTACCTGATCGGCATCTGGATCGTCTTTCGCAGAGGGAATCTCTCTCTCGTGAAGGAGTTAGCGCTGTTTTTAACCATATCGCTGCTTGCGCTCGCTATCACGGAAGACAGCATGTTTCTCCTGACGGATCTGATGAAGATCGACTATCGCATCTCACGGTTGATTTCGGGTGTAGTGACATATCTATTCAACTTTTTCTCGCGCAGGTTTCTGATTTACCGTACGAGTAAGAACGAGAGCAGAAAAGACGGTATTCCAATAAAAGAATAAATGCGAAATGCAGTAATAAAAAAGACGGAGGCAAACGATTTGCTTCCGTCTTTGTGTTGATTGGAGTGTTGTCGTTTTACGGCCCCTCTGTCGTGGGAGTCGGCGTCGGTGTGGGGGAGGGAATAGGTGTTGGCGTTGGCTTGACGCCAACCAATTTCCTCAGCGGGTTGCCGGGATACGTATCCTCATACATGTAGATCGGTTCTACGACTTCACCATTTCTGTAATGATCGATGTAGACCTGTACAACATACTTCGAACGCGCTTCGGCTTGAATCTTCTCTTCGCCGACAAACAGCTTGTTGGACTCGGTGATCACGTCTTCGCCCGGATCCTCTTCGGACACGACTATGGTGCGCGGCTTATACTCTTCGCCCTCCGGCAGTGCCTGACCATAAATCACGACGTTAAGATCCCTCTTGCGGCTCTTCGACATCTTATTCTCAGAGGAGTAAGCATAGATGTAGATCGGGTGCTCCGAGGTATTGGTGAACACCAGATCAATGTGATCCGTGTCAACCGTCGCGTCAAGGCCCATTTCGACATAAGTGGACGGGATTGTGTGCCGCGAGCGTTGATTGATTTTAATGTAGGGATATATCTTCAAGAGGGCGTTGTAAAGCGTTGTGCTCGTCTGGCAAACACCGCCGCCGAACTGCAACGTTAGTGTGTCTCCACCGAAGATACCATTTGCTTCTTTCCAGCCGTTCGCTTCCGTGCGGTCACCGACGACATCGTTAAAGCTCCACTTTTCTCCGGGCTTTACGACCTGATTGTTGATTTCGTTCGCAGCTTTCTCTACGTTAAATGCGCGGTTCGGTATAATCGCGCGTTGCTCTTCCGTGTCATCCGCCGTGCCTTTGAAGGAATAAGTCGTAGTGGCTTTGGCGATTAAAGAGAAGTTCGCTTGAACTTCCGTAAGCATGATAGAAGGCTGAATGGTCGTCAGCGTGGGTGTAAGCGTGCTTTGATATTGCCCCGCATCAATGGCTTGCTTGACCAGAGCAATGGTAGACGTCACATCCAAACCGAACCCAGGCTGACCCTCGACATACTGCGGCGCGGGCTTGCCACTGCTGGAGAAGTCCATGTTTACGCTCGCGTCTACGGGCGGCTTGCTGGAGGTCTGGTTGATCGCGTCGATGCGGTTTGAGAGAGCCGCGTCGTCGATGCTGACCTTGGTATAGTACACCTGATTTGCGCCGCCGGATAACGCCTGCTCAATCACCTCGTTGAGGTCGGACGTTGCGTTCATGTCCGCGCCGGTAATACTCGCGTTGATTTCCTGGCTGGCGAGCGTAATGGAGATGTTGTTGAGCAAATAGGTCTCGTTTGACTCAAGCTGCGGGCGCACTTCGTCTACCGTTTTACCGGAGAGATCCATACCGTTGATATAGACGCCGTTACGGAATTTGCCGGTCTCTAAATCAACCTGAGCAGGCTTCGCGCAACTATTGACAAGAACGACAACGGCGACGACAATCAGCGCAAGAAAAGCAAGGCTCATGCCCACAAGGATTAGCTTGCGTTTGCGCGCTTTTGCGCGGCGCTTGCTTGAGCGCTTGGCCGAGGCTGCATCACCGTTGCGGTTTGGTGCCTGGTAATACTCAATCTGACCACCGGATGAAGATGGCGAGGGACGGCTAGCGGGACGCCCTGCAGGACGGCTTCCGTTGGATGGTGTGTTTTTTTTCGTGTCGGGCAACCCCGAGTATTTCTCGTACATGTTCGTCCTTTTTCGTCGTTCGATATTTCTGCACACGTGTCCGCAAAAGGTACAATCGACTCGGAATCAACCGATGACCGCATCGCAAACACGCTGCGTACATAATAATACGTATTGTTCATTATACACGATTCTTCTTGAGCAGGCAACCATTTGGCCTTCCCGCGACGCTCCCAAAATCAACAAAACGGTGAATGATGTTGAATAAAACGTGCGGAATTGGTTGCGATAAGTTGCCATCTTGTGAAATTTGGATAAGAATTCCATGATTGACAATTTGAAATCGCACGCTATAATATAAATGAACGCGTTCACTTAAGAGAGGTGAGAGAATCCACTTGCGAAAAAAGGATGCAGAAATCAAGAAGACCCTGTTGGCCTGCGCCAATCGAATTGAGTGCAGCGAGGGAGTTGGCGCAATCAGCATTCGCCGCCTCGCATCGGAGGCAAACATTGCGGTCGGAACGGTCTATAACTATTTCGAAAGCAAGCAAGAGGTGCTGATGGCGCTGACGGAGACCTATTGGAAAGAAGCGCTGGTTGAGATGCACAAGCGCATATCCGCGGAACGCTTCGGGGACCAACTACAGGAGATCATCACGTTTCTCAGAAGCAAGATGAACGACTGTGCGGAGATACTCATGCGAAGCCTCCGTGACGACGCAGAAGCGGGACGCATGCGCATGGCGTCCATGCAGCGGGTCTTGCGGCAGTCGCTGGTTGAGCGGATTGATCGAGACAGCGCGATTCCCACGTGTGTCTGGACGGAATCCTTTACCAAGGAAGCGTTTGCCGATTTTGCGTTTAACAATATCCTGTCGCTGTTGCAGCGAAAGGACGAGGACGCAATCACGTTTCTCGTGATAGTCAATAGAACGTTATATCCGCTTCAAGAAAGTACATACGCAGAAACAAAATAGAGTGAATTCAAAACAATAAGGAGAAAATCACATGGCACAGGCATTGGCAGAATCGATATTTGACGCATTGTATTTAACATTTGCAATCGTCATTGGACTCTACTTGATCACAAAGGGACAAAAGGGCTCTCTGGTGCGCAGCTTTGGCGTGATGGCGCTCGTGCTCGGTGGCGGCGACGCGTTCCATCTCGTTCCGCGCGCAATCTCGCTCTGGACCACCGGATTGGAAGCGAATGCGGCAACGCTCGGCATCGGCAAACTGATCACATCGATCACGATGACGATATTTTATCTGATTCTATACTACATTTGGCGTGAACGTTACCAGATCACCGGCAGAAAGCCGCTGACCATCACCATGTGGGTGCTGACGGTTGCGCGCATTGCGCTCTGCGCGTTTCCGCAGAACCAGTGGCTCAGCTATCAGCAGCCGCTGCTCTGGGGGATCCTGCGCAATATTCCGTTCGCGATCATGGGCATTCTGCTGATCGTTCTTTTTGCGCAGGAAGCAAAGCGCGCAAACGACAAGGTGTTCCGCTTTATGTGGCTTGCCATCACGCTGTCGTTTGCGTTTTACCTGCCGGTCGTGCTCTTTGCCGAGAGGATTCCGATGATCGGCATGCTGATGATCCCAAAGACGCTTGCTTACGTCTGGGTGGTCGTGATGGGGCTAAACCTGTATCGGCAAACAAGACAGCAGAAATCCTGAACACGAAAGCGAAATCTCAAGGAGGAGCATCTATGCTAAAACGATATTTTAATGCTTCGATCGTCTACGCAAGCCTTGCGTTGGCTGGCGGCGTATTCTACCGCGAGTTTACCAAGTATGCCTCTTTTACAGGCAAAACAACTCTCGCGTTTCTCCACACGCACTACTTCGTGCTGGGCATGATCTTTTTCCTCGTGCTGGCTCTGCTGGAGCGGGCCTTCTCGTTTTCCGCGCAAAAGGGCGTAAAGGGATGGGTGACGGTCTATCACGTTGGACTCAATATCACGACCGCCTGCCTGTTTCTGCGCGGGCTGGCGCAGGCAAGCGAGACGACGCTCTCCGCAGCTTTAAACGGCTCGCTCTCCGGCGTCTCCGGCATCGGGCATATTCTGCTTGGCACGAGCATGCTGGCGCTGCTGATCCTGATTCGTAGAAGCGCGGTTAAGGCGAAGGACTAACGAACAAAACAAGGGCAACAAAAAGGCGCGGGGTTTACCGCGCTTTTTTTGTTGTAAGCGATTTAACCTTTGTTGGAGCTGGCGCAGAGGCAGAATGGATGCCCTGCAGGGTCGATCATGGTGACGAACGCCTCGTCCTCACTGCCATACTGTGCTTCCGCGCGCCGTGCCCCGAGTAACAGTGCATGCTCGACCGCCGCGTGCACATACGGCACCTGAAAGTCGAAATGCATCTGCTTCTGCTGGCGGCTTGGTTGTTCCGGCCAAACAGGCGGCACATAATCCTCCTCCTGCACAAACAGGAAGATGAGGCCACCTTCGCTCGTCAGCGACGGGCGCCCAAAGAGCGAACCGCGCCGCCAACCCAGCAGGGACTCGTAAAACGAGCAGAGCTTCGATTCATCGTCGCAATCGATCATCACGTTTCCAAGCTGAACTCCGTCAATCATACGACTAACTCACGATCTCCTTTTGATTCATGCTTCAAATGAGTTGTTTGCATCGGACTCGGAAGAGGCATTGCGCCAAAGCAGCAGAAACACCAGCGCCAGAATCGCAAGCGGAATCCAGATCGAGCGCACCCCGAATGAATCAGCGGAGAAGAATCCGGCGGCAGCACCCAGGATAAACACGATGATGATACTAAAGTACTTCATCGCGTTGCGGAATTGATCCGCATCTTTTTCCCGCATCGCGCGAAACAGCAGCTCTGTGCCGCTCCGCAGGTTTCCCGTGCACATCGTCGTGGCGTAGCTGAGCCCGTGCATGGTGCGAAAACTATCTACTTGCAGTGCGCAGACGAATGAGATCATAATGTTGACATACGGGTTCCAATCCCCGCTTGGGATAAACCCGATCACAAACAGCAGCACACACTCGATGGCGAGCACGAGCTGCCGCCAATGGAACAGGCGCTTGTGCTGAAAAACGCTCTTCATCCATTCCGCGAGCAGTACGCCCATCGCAAACGCGAGTATGGGAAGGAGATACGTCAGTGCCTCGTTCCAGCGGTGCTCGGAAAGCCGAAGCCCCAGCAGCACCATGTTGCCCGTTTGCGCGTTGGCAAACACTCCTCCGCGGGTCAGGTACGAATACGCATCCAGAAACCCGCCCGTCAGCGCAAGAAGTGCACCGACGAGGAAGGAGTCCGATCGCTGAATCTTAGAACGCTGTTGATGATTGATCATGAATGATTTCGGGACCTTCTTCATCAAATGTAATCGTATCAGAATGCGTAAAATATAACACAAATCACCGCAAAAAGAAACGCGTGTGCGATGAGAGAAGGCTTCACGTGATAAACCAGCGCTGAAGAGCACAACGATGTACGGGTCGTAGCAACGAAACGGACGACAGAACAAACCCGGAAAGAGAGGAGATCTTACATGAAAAAAACAATCGCACTTCTGCTTCTCGGCATCCTGTTGCTTACGGGATGCGCCGGCGTGAGCCAACCTACGGGCGCAACCGCAGCGCCGGACGCTGTTTCCGCCGCAACCGAACAACGATATCGCGAGGGCGAACTGCGCGAGTACAATGGCGAACGCCTGGACCCGGCGGTTGGCCCCGGCGATAATTCGATCAAAGGTGTTCAAACGGTGGATATGGACACATACCGACTCACCATAGATGGACTTGCGGATTCACCGCAAAGCTATACCTATGCGGATGTCACGGCGCTGCCCAGTGAGGAGCGCCTGCTGCGCCTCTATTGCGTGGAAGGTTGGAACGCAAACATCCTCTGGAAAGGAGTACCCATGAAGACGCTGCTGGAGTCGGCGGCGCCGAAAGCCGAGGCGAACACGGTCATTTTCCATGCGGTGGACGGATATACGACGTCCATGCCACTGCAAGAGATATTGGATCACAATCTGATACTTGCGTATGACGCAAACGGAATCGCGCTCCCGCCGGAGATGGGTTATCCATTTATCTTCGTTGCTGAAGATAAGTGGGGCTACAAGTGGGCACGTTGGGTTAACCGCATTGAGTTCTCCTCGGACGACTTCTATCAGGGTTACTGGGAGAGCAACGGATACAGCAACAGCGCGGATCTCGGCAGACCATCGCGCTAAAGAAGAACAGCCCCGCTCAAGAGAACGGGACTGCAAGAAAAACAGCGGCGCGAAACGAAACAAATCCTCTAAAGTGGCGCACCGATCAGCAAGTTTCGGTGAAGAAGCTCCGGTAAGTGAATCGCGATAGCAAAAAGGGAACTCCTCGCGGGGTTCCCTTTGTTGTGCTATTTTTTCATGCTGTTGTTTGCTTGAGTTTCAATCAAGCACGCGCAGTTTTGCTACTCCATCGGCTGACATGTGGGGCAATAATAGACCGCACCGCCGAGATAGGCTTCCTTCACAATCGCACCGCCGCACTTGGGGCAACCAAACGGAAGCGTGTTTTTCGAGAGCAGTGTGCGGTATTCGCCAGGGTTGCCGAAGAGGTCCTTCTCCGTATCCCGCCCGCCTCGCGAGGTCATGTCCGCGAGCGTCGCGGTGACGGCGCTTAGTAGTCGCGAGTGATCTGCTGCGCTCAGTGTGCCGATCTTTCGCTTGGGATGAATCCCCGCCTCCAGCAGAATATCCTGTAATACGCCGTTTCCGAGGCCGGGGAAGCGCTGCTCCGTGGCGAGGAACGCCTTTGCGCTGTGCGTTGGCTTGATTTGTGAAAGCGTTTTCTGATAGTGCGCCGCAAACTCGCCGGAGAGCGGCGAAACCGCATGAAGGCTCTTTTGATAATATGGATTATCATATGTGCTGTCGTGGAGCACGATTCCGCCATACATGGCAACGGTGACGCAGAGCGCGGTATCATCCGTAAACTCGATCGCCAACTGATAGTCCTTTGGCAGTGTCGCAATCGTCAGCAAGCGCGGGTTCGCACCGTCAGAAAAACTCAGTTTGAGTCCATTGTCCAAATTGAGTTCGGCATTGCTGCCAAAGCCTGCGCCGCCGGAAACGCTGCAACCTCGCATACGCGCGTCATAGTCCGCGGGATCGCCTGCAAACCACGTGAATTTATGTGACTTTGTGGGTGGCAACACGCGGCGGACGACTTTCCCGGTGACGGATTGTTGCATCTGTTTGCCGAGCGTGATGGTTTCCGGCAGTTCGAGCATGATTGCGTTCTCCCTTCGAAAATGATCTGTGAAAAGCGAATCCAACCGGCGAAACGGGACAACTTAGAGAATCTGGTATGACGTTTCTACCGCGACATTGCCCTGAATCGCAATCCAGACAGGGGAGATGGCTTCCGCCTGCTTGAGCACCCATTCCATGTCTTCCGCGGTGACATTGGCGGACACGATCTCAACGGAAAAGAAGATTTTACTCAGCGACAACGGCTGCTCCGCGCGCTCGCCTTCGGCATGCACGGTATACGAGTCAACGTGCTTGCCAAGTCGGAGGAGCAGGCCGATGATTGCCGTGCTGACGCAGCCGGAGAATGTCATGACGAGTGCTTCCAGCCCGGACAGCCCATCCCCGCTGCCAAGCGGCGGTGTATAGTCAAAGGGGATTGACAGCGTGGGGTGATCCGCGCTGAT
>JBDKRF010000444.1:0-10001 GCA_039683525.1 Clostridiaceae bacterium | reverse complement strand
CGGCGTAGCAGCCCTTGCCACCGCGTCCGGTTCTGCCGCAATCACCTATTCCGTACTCAACATCGCGGGCAGCGGCGATCACATCGTCTCCTCCAAGACGCTGTATGGCGGAACCTATAACCTCTTTGCCAATACATTCAAGGATCTCGGCATCGAGGCCACGTTTGTGGACGGCAGCGATCCGGAAAACTTCCGCGCCGCGATTCAGCCGAACACCAAAGCGCTCTATCTGGAGTCGCTTGGCAATCCGAATGCGGATGTGCTCGACCTGGACGCCATCGCGGCCATCGCGCACGATAACGGCATTCCCGTGATCGTGGATAATACGTTCTCCACGCCGTTTCTCTTCCGCCCGATTGAGCATGGCGCGGATATCGTCGTTCATTCGGCAACGAAGTTCCTCGGCGGTCATGGCACCGTGATCGGCGGCGTAATTGTGGATGGCGGGAGGTTCGACTGGAAGCAAAACGACAAGTTCCCGGGCCTGAGCAAGCCAAATCCTTCCTATCATGGCATCGTGTGTTCGGACGCGGTCGGTGCACCTGCGTATGTGGTCAAGATTCGCACGACGCTCCTGCGCGATACCGGCGCGTGCATCTCGCCCTTCAACTCCTTTTTACTGCTGCAGGGCATCGAGACGTTGTCACTCCGTGTCGAGCGGCATGTTTACAACGCGCTGAAGGTTGTCGAGTATCTGGGCAAGCACCCGAAGGTGAAGAGGGTCAACCATCCTTCGCTCACCACGGGCAGAGAAAAAGAGCTTTACAACAAATATTATCCCAATGGCGGCGCTTCGATCTTCACCTTTGAGCTCGATGGCACGCGGGAGCAAGCGCAGAAATTCACCGAATCGCTGGAGCTCTTCTCGCTGCTGGCGAACGTAGCGGATGTGAAATCCCTGGTGATTCACCCCGCTTCCACCACGCATTCGCAGTTGAGCGCGGAAGAACTGCTGGACGCCGGTATCAAGCCGACGACGATTCGCCTGTCGATCGGCACCGAGCACATCGACGATATCATCGCCGATCTTGCGCAAGCCTTCGACAGAGTCTAAGTCAATCTACTGAGAACCGCACGCAGGGCGCCCGAACGGGCGCCCTGTTTTTGCGTGCGGCTATGCGTTGCGTTGCCAGCCTGCGGCTAGCGTAAACGCGAACCCGTATCCGGTCTTCGTCTTGCGAAGATCGCCGTCAAAGAGGAGATCACCCGTTTCCTGCATACGCCGCACGCGGGAAAGAGGCACCCCGAGCGTGAGCGCGATCGCGCGAATTGCCGGAATCGGCAAGGGACACTCGCTTCTAATGCGAACATCGGCGGCGACTCCTTCCGGCGGAAGGTCGCCCTGCAGCGAGAGGCTCAGGTTGTCGAGATCGAGCACCGCGCAGTTTTTTTGCAGAAACGCGGGATCGAAGATATGACGCAGGATCAGCGCTTGATCGTTGGCTAGATATCCGCGATAATCCTCCGTGCAAAGCGCAGCGCGATCAATCCTTTCATATATAGAGAGATTCCATGTGGCTTTGCAGTGTTCACAGCGGCAGATTAGCCAAATATCGAGGCGTTTGCCGTTCGCGTTGACGCGAAAGCAGCCGCTGTTTTCATAGAAAGCGCACTTGCAGCGCGGGCAAGTTTTGAGAAAACGGGGAAGTGAAGCGAGCCTAAGCTCGCAAGAGCAGGAGTACATACGGTTTCCTTTCCATAGTTGCGGCAACCGCACATGGAAACAGACCGCAGGCAAACAAAACACGCGAGAAACCCGCATGAAAAAACCCGCAGAAGATAACCTTCCGCGGGCATATGTTGCCTTGCGTGATGGGTATACCGACTGATTCCAAATCGCGGTTACCAAAAGAACACCGGGATATCAACCCGGCCGGGTAACGCGAATATCAAGTTGGAATCAGTTCTGCGCTGGCATACCGTACACTCCTGTAAAAATCTTTTCTTATTTTAACGCGATTCTCCTGCAATCGCAAGTTGCGGTTATTCTTTTCATGCGGTTGGGATATAATGAAGCTATGATGATCATTAATAATTCTGACTTTCACATTCGAAAAATCGCCGAAAGCGGACAATGCTTTCGCCTGAAACCGACGCAGGATGGCGGCTATACGCTCGTCGCATACGGTCGTGTGCTGCGTCTTTTCGACACGCCGGAAGGCGTCGCGCTGGATTGTTCGGGGGACGAGTTTGACACGCTTTGGCGCGATTACTTCGATCTGGACACCGACTATGCCTCCATTCGAACGCAAACTGACCCCGAAGACGCGTTTCTGCGGCGTGCCTGCGATTACGGCGCGGGCATCCGCATGCTCCGGCAGGACCCGTGGGAGATGCTCGTGAGCTTTATCATCTCCCAGCGCAAGAACATTCCCGCAATTCAGTTTTGCATCGAGGCGCTGTGTACTCGCTACGGTGAACAGATCGACTGTGCAGGGGAACGCTTCTTTAGCTTCCCTTCGGCGCAAAGGCTGGCCGCGCTGGACGAGTCTCACTTTCTTGCCTGCTCGCTGGGCTACCGCGCAAAATACGTACTTGCAGCCGCGCGGATGGTGGCTTCCGGCGCGCTGGATCTCTGCGCGATCAATGCATGTTCCGACGAGGTGCTCTTTTCCGCGCTGCTTGCGGTTCCCGGCGTCGGAGAGAAGGTCGCAAATTGCGTGATGCTCTTTGGCTACCACAGACTCGCGCGATTTCCGCGGGATGTTTGGATCAACCGCATAGAAGCGCAGGAGTACGGCGGCGCATTTCCGCTGGAGCGATATCCAGACATTGCAGGCGCGCTACAGCAATACATCTTTTATTATGCGCGGAGCACGGAGTACGCGGCAAAAAAAACAGCCGAAACAAGCCGAATTGGATGCGAATGTACCTTGACGCGCACGGGCGCATTTGATACTGTTTTGGTGTCGAAGCGCGGTTTTGATGTGACCGCCGCTGGACGCAAGCCGCGCATTCTGTGTTTGAGGATGTCGTGCTTGGCTGTAGAAGTCCGACCCCCGAAGTGATTCGGGGGCGGTCTTCTTTTTGGCGGAATTTCTTATATGGTTGCATTTCGGCGTAATTCGCAGGCGGACTCCTTTTTCGACAAGAACCACCTGAATTGTGAAATGAGCGGGGCTTGCCGCTGTTTGCAGGAATGCGTTCAGAAAAATTCCGTCTAATTGTGTATGCTCGCCAAAATACCATGGAATACCAAATTGAAAAGTAAATCTGCAACTTTCGCCAACTTAAAATGCAAAATATTCGTAAAAAATAAGCATTTACTGTTCCAAATGCATGTGCTATGATATAAAAGACCAAATTTGGTACATATCTGTTTCACAAATGTTTCACGAAAGGCAGAAGTTATGGACGCAATATTTCAAAATTTCTCTAACCTGACATGGCAACAAGTTGTCATGTGGGCTATCGGCGGAATCCTGATCTATCATGCAATCAAGAAAGATATGGAGCCCTCGCTGCTCCTTCCGATGGGCTTTGGCGCGATTCTCGTCAACATCCCGATGTCCGGCGCAATCACGCAGGTCATTGACGGTGTCAAAGAGATTGGCGTATTGAACGTCCTCTTCGACGGCGGTATCGCAAACGAACTCTTCCCGCTCTTGCTGTTCATCGGCATCGGCGCGATGATCGATTTTGAACCGCTGCTCAATAATCCGAAGCTCATGCTATTCGGTGCTGCCGCGCAGTTCGGAATCTTTGCAACGCTTGTCGGCGCGTCCCTCCTGGGCTTCCCGCTCAAGGATGCGGCGTCCATCGCAATCATCGGCGCGGCGGATGGTCCTACCTCCATCTTTGTTGCTAACTACCTCCATTCGAACTATCTGGGGCCGATCATCATCGCTGCCTATTCGTATATGGCGCTGGTGCCAATTGTCCAGCCGCCAATCATCAAACTGCTCACGACGAAAAAAGAGCGCATGATCCGCATGGAATACACCGGAAGCGGCGTGTCCAAGGCGACGAAGATCCTCTTCCCGATTATCGTTACCCTCATCGCCGGCATCTTTGCGCCGCGTTCTGTGGCTCTCGTCGGCTTCCTCATGTTTGGTAACCTCATTCGTGAGTGCGGCGTGCTCGGCTCTCTTTCCGAAACCGCGCAGAAGGTGCTTGCAAACCTGATCACCCTGCTTCTTGGCCTCACCGTTGCTGCCAACATGCAGGCTGAGTCGTTCATCACCTGGAAAACCTTCATGATCCTAGGCCTCGGCCTCGTGGCGTTCATCTTCGACACCGCGGGCGGTGTGATCTTCGGCAAGGTCATCAACCTCTTTACTAAGAAGAAGGTCAATCCCATGATCGGCGCCGCGGGCATCTCCGCATTCCCGATGGCATCCCGCGTGGTGCATAAGATGGGTCTTGCGGAAGACAAGACCAACCACCTGCTCATGCATGCGGCTGGCGCGAATGTTGCGGGACAGATTGCCTCCGTCATCGCGGGCGGCGTTCTGCTGAGCCTTATCGTGAAATAAGGGAAAGGAGATACTATCATGAATCTCGAAGCTATCGCACCTCTCTCCGAAACCATGTCGATTCTCGGCCTCGGCATGCTGGGCATCTTCATCGTGACAGCCGCGATCATCATTGTGATCACCCTGCTCAACCTGTTGACCGCTCCAAGCAAGAAGCGGAAACGCACTCAGCAGCAGTAATCGGAATTCCGGCGCTTTTTCCTTCGGAAACGGGGGTAAAGAATCGCCACATGACCTGCGGAAGCGTTCCGGCGGCAGGTGAAACACCTCCGCCGACACTCATACGACCGCTGCAAGGCGGATCAGTTAAAGGGAGATAGTACTATGGAAAACCTCATTCTGTACGGCTCTATTCTCGTCGCCCTTCTGGCATTTGCGTTCGCCGTTTGGCTCTACCTCTGGGTTAAGCGTCAACCTTGTGAAAACCAGAAGATCATCAAGGCAACCGGCCTTATCCGTGCTGGCGCGCGTACGTTCCTGCGCAAGGAATATGGCGTTCTGGCGAAGTTTGCCGGCGTTGCCGCCGTGCTCATCTTTGTGTTTCTACCCAAACCCGTCTGGCAGGGCGAAATTCTCAAGAACATCCAGATGGTGATTGCCTACATCTTCGGTACCGCCCTATCCGCCATCGCGGGTAAAATCGGTCTTGAAGTTGCAACCATCGCCAACGGTCGTTCCGCAGAAGCCGCAAAGAAGGGCATTGCGCCCTCGTTCATGGCGGGTTTCCGCGGTGGCGCCGTCATGGGTATGGCGGTTGTCGGCGCGAGCCTTCTGGGCGTCACGATCGTCTACCTGATCACGAAAGATGCAACCACGATCCTCGGCTTCAGCTTCGGCGCAAGCTCGCTTGCTCTGTTTGCAAAAGCGGGTGGCGGTATCTTCACGAAGACCGCCGACATCAGCGCAGATCTCGTCGGTAAAGTCGAGCTGGGCATTCCGGAAGATGATCCCCGCAACCCCGCCGTCATCGCGGATAACGTTGGTGACAACGTTGGCGACGTCGCCGGCATGGGCGCGGACCTCTTCGATTCCAACGTAGCCGCTATGGCAGCAGCCCTCGTTATGGGCAGCGCGCTCGGCGGAAACAATGCGCAAATGGTGTTCGTGTTTGCAGCGCTGGGTCTTCTCGCCTCCATCATCGGCGTCATGACCGCCCGCATCGGCAAGAAGGGCAACCCGACCAAAGCGCTTAACTCCAGCACCTATGTGACCACGGCTGTCTTTGCCGTTCTGACCGCTGGTGCCACCTACCTCTTCCAGTTCCCCTGGAGAATTTGGGGTGCCAGCATCATCGGCCTCACCGTCGGCGTTATCATTGGTATCACGACAGACTACTTCACGGATGACTCGAAAAAGCCCGTCCATTTTGTGGCACATGCCAGCAAGACCGGACCTGCGTTCACGATTCTTTCCGGTATCTCTTACGGCCTGCTCTCCGTCTTCCCGGCCATGATCGGCATCGGCGTTGCAGCGGTTGCCGCATACAAAATCTGCGAACCGCTTGGCGGCATTGAATACGCGCTGTTTGGTATCTCCATGGCAGCCGTGGGCATGCTCTCCATCGTCGGCATGATCGTCAGCAATGACGCGTACGGCCCCATCGTGGACAACGCGCGCGGCCTTGCTGAAATGGGCGACCTCGGCGAAGAAGTGCTCGCCATCACCGATGAACTCGACTCCGCAGGCAACACCGTCAAAGCCGTCACAAAGGGCTTTGCGATTGCCGCCGCGGGCCTCACCGTCATCGCGCTGCTTGGCGCGTTCATGAGCGAGGTCAACACCGCAGCCGCCGAACTCGGCGTTGCCGGCATTCAGAACTTCGACATCATGAACCCGATGGTATTCTTCGGCCTGCTCGTGGGCGCGGCGGTTCCCGCTGTGTTCTCGGCAATGCTAATGCTCGGCGTTGATCGCAACGCACAGCGCATGGTTGCGGAAATCCACCGTCAGTTCAGGGAAATCGTAGGCCTCAAAGAAGGTCATCAGGGCGTTGAGCCGGAATATGACAAGTGCATTGAGATCGCCACCGATGGCGCGCTCAAAGAGCTCGTCCCCGCCGGCCTCATGGCCATCATCGCAACCTTCGTCGTCGGCTTTATCGGCGGCGTACAGGCGATCGGCGGCTTCCTCTGCGGCAACATCATCTCCGGTCTGCTGTTCGCGCTCTTCATGAGCAACTCCGGCGGTCTCTGGGACAATGCCAAGAAGTACGTTGAGAGCGGCCACGAAGGCGGCAAGGGCAGCGACGCGCATAAAGCGGCAGTCGTTGGCGATACCGTCGGCGATCCGTTCAAAGACACCGCAGGTCCGTCCATCAACACGCAGATCACGGTTGTGTCGCTCGTGGCATCTCTGATGAGCACGCTGTTCCTCACCCTGCATCTGTTCTAAGAATCAGCATTCTACAAAACACTATAGCGTAGCAAAGAGGCAACCCTGGCGGGTTGCCTCTTTTTTTGCGCGTGTTTTTGCAATGTTGGAAATCATCAAGGGATTACGCAATAAAAACACACCCCCCAAAAATCGACAGGACGCCCCTCTCGGAGCGTCCTAGTGCGGGTTCATACGACGGTTCTCTTATTTCTTGCGGCTTTAGAAATCTGTCACGATAAAAGATGGATGATGTCGGCGCTTGTCCGCACGTCGTATTGTTCCCAACAATGTATATACTACCATAGAATCGTGAACAAGCCATCAACGACATGTTACGAATTTGAAACGGATTGTGACTATCGCGTGCAAAAGTGCAAATCACTCTCATCTTGGTTCCATAGCAGAGCAAAACTATATGAAGAGAAGAGAAAACAAATGAATGAGCGTATTCCCATAATCAGACTTTCGTCCGTGGAAGAAATCGGTTTCTTTTTGATTTATCCCTGTGGCAGATTTTCCTGAATGATGACGCCCGCAAGCAACTGCCCCAGCATCGCCGCCTGTTCCAGATTGACCTTTGCGCCGCGCAGCTCACCGCCGCCGATGGAGATGCCTCTGATGTCGCAGTTGGAGAGGTCCATGCCGTTAAACGCGGTTTGAAACAGCTCTGCATGCGTCAAGAGGCAGTTGTCGAACATCGTGGATGCCAACGCGCAGCTTGATATAGCCGCGCTGGTCAGATCGCATGAGAGAAAGCGCACATGCCGTATCTTGGAGGAAGCGAAGTTACCATATCGCATGGCGCACGTTTCAAACACAACATCGAGTAAAAACGACTCCGTAAGCGTTACCCCGAGCAGCTTGCAGTCCGAAAGCCAGGCGCGCTGAAGAGTCCCTTTCGGCATCTGGGTATTGGAAAAATCGCAGTGCTCCAGTACACAGTCGATGAAAGCCGCACGCTCTAGCACGCAACCGGAGAGATGGCACCCGACAAAGCGGCATTGCCGGAAGGTCAGCCCCGGATAGGAACCGCCTTCGAGCGAGAGGTTCTCAAACAAAACGCGCTCGATATCCTCCTCCTGCTCACAGGCAGTGTAGAAAAGCACTTCAATATCATCGCAAGGGGTTAGGTTTGTGAGTTGTGGTTGATTCTTCATAAAACGGAGTGTAACACTCTTTTCGCCTCAAGTACAGAGCAAAAAGCAATAAAAAAAGCTGCGAACCGCCCGCAACTTCATTTTTTCTGCTGTTACTATAGCACATTTTACGCCTTTTTACAAGTCTTGCGCGCACATGCCTGTGGGGACTATGCTTAGCACGAACCGGAGGTGTGTTGAATGGAACAGGAAACAGAGACTGGGTTGCTATTGGTTGTGCGGGAGCAGTTTCTATCGGAACTGCGTGCCGCGAATGAAACCTCCGCACGATTTGGATTAAAGCTCAGCGAACAGAGCATGCAGGTGCTTGCGCAGACGCGCATGCGCGCGCTGCTCGACAATGGGCGCGTCGAGCTCGGCACCAGCGCGGTAGCCGCATTGGTCGAAGGGTTCTGCGATTCGCCGTTTTTATTGCAGGAAGATTATGAGTCAACACTCGCGGAGCTCTTGGACGCGTTTTATTATTTTAAGAACGCCAGCGGAGAGCGCGTGGCTGACGATGAATTGATTGCCGCCATGCGCATGCGCTATGACGCGTTTGACGGCGCAATTGAGGGCGTTACCGGAACGACACTGGAGGCGCTCTGCCTTGCGCGACGATTTGGACAGGAAGTGGCTGAAGAGGAACTGGAGGATGACGAAGATGACGGAGCAGACCTCGAATAACGCACTGCTACTGGCGATGCCGGATAGTCCGGTGAACATCGAGCCTCCAGAGGAGCTCTATCGCCTGCTTGCCGAGCGCATCTCGCGCTATACGATGGGGGACAGCACCTCCATTCCCGCGGAAACGGCCCGCCGCCTGCTGGAATCGATTCTGTACTGTCTGGATCTCAACCGCAGATTTCCCGTGGCGGATGTGCCGCAGGAAGCGCCGCTCATGACGCGCTGGGAAGCGGGGGTTCAGCAGGCAAAGCGGATTGCAGCGCGCGCAAAGCTTCTCTTGCGACAGGCGCAGCGGACACCGCCGCCGCTCGTCAATACCGCGTATTGCGACACACTGGAGTCGCTGCCCGCGTTTTTCGTGGGATATGACCCGGACTTTTTTGCGCAAGAGATACCGTGCTCGTTCGACTACCCGCTGTGCCTTCCGGTTTCGGAGTTGCTGCTTGGCGCGGAATTCATACAGGAGTACCTTCGAAAGCTGCTTGCTGAGAATTCGATCCTGCGCGCGTTCCCGTCAGAGGCGCTTCGCGCGCTGTATGAGCGCTATTATATCGACTATGTCGATCTGTTGGTTAACCTTTGCCTCCCGGCTGCGGAGATGGCGACGCTCTGCGCGCTGGCAAATCAACCGGTACATCCGCTCTTGCTCACAAAGGAGGCGCTATCCTGGGGAAACAAGCAGCTCGCGGAAGAAAGCGAGGCGGAGGCCCGCGCCGCTATCGTGGGCGCGGCAGCGCGCGCGCTTGAGGAGCTGCGTTTGCATGGCGCATATCCTGTGGAGTTGATGCGACGGACGGCGTTGGATCTGGTGACGCGTGTGCGGGCGGCATTGATGGGATTGCAAACGGATCAAAAGAGAAGCGGAGAAACAGGATCATCGCCCATTCTGGATATCCCGTAAAGGCAAAGTTGCAAATTCAAATAAGCAAAACGGGGTAGAATGTAATTCTGAGCTCCTTCGCTTTTTTACATGCCATACGCATTGCGTCGTGTGAGAAATCACGCAAAACTGAAATAAGGAGCAAAAAACAGCCCGCAGAGCAACACCATATATATTGCTGTTTCAAACAGCAAATATAAAAATATAAACAAGCCCGCAGAGCAACACCATATATATTGCTGTTTCAAACAGCAAGTATAAAATTATAAAATAAGCCCGCAGAGCAACACCACATATCTTGCTGTTTCGAACTGCAAGTATAAAAATGCAAAATAAGCCCGCAGAGCAACACCATATATGTTGCTGTATCAAACAGCAAATATAAAAATATAAATAAGCCCGCAGAGCTCGATGGGGGGAAAGAGCGCTGCGGGCTTATGCTGTTGCGTG
>JBDKRF010000443.1:0-2580 GCA_039683525.1 Clostridiaceae bacterium | reverse complement strand
GCGTTTTCCGTAATGCCCGGGCGCCAGAGATACTGCCCATCTCCGTCCTTGAGTTTGCGCAGCAGCTTCACGGTCGTGTCGTTGAGCACGAAAACCGCACTCTTTCGATACGGCGCGCGCAGCGAGTACACGAGATCGATCAGCACATCGCCCGTAATTGCGGCTACACCCGCAGTGGTCACACCGACTTCTGCACCACCGGTCGTGTGGAGGATGCCGATGGGCTTGCTCACGCCGTTGCCGGTGAGGAATGCATCCTCTTCCTTGTCGCCGATGCGTTTGCCGAACTGCTCGGAAACATACCCTTCGATGTCGAAGACACTATCGGAGAGCAGTTCCTCGGAAACCTTGATCATGGTCGCGAGCTTATACGCGCCGAGTACGACCTGCGAGAACGTATCGTCCGAGAGCGGATAGGTGCCTTCTTCGTCGACCCAGTCGGCGGTACCCTTCGACGCGACCACGGGACTCTTTCGATCGCCATAGCTGGTCTGGATCACGTGGCACAGCGGGCGCAAAACGTTTGCTGCCGTCAGCTTTTGCACCAGCGTCCGCTCGAATTCATCCGGCACGAGATAGCCGCCCTCACTATCGGTTCCCTCCTGAAGCGCGTTCAGGATCTCGGGTCTCGGGGTCTTGGAACGGATCGCGTTCCAGAACGCTTTTTTGTACGCGTCGGACGCACGGCCCGTTTTCTGGTCAGAGCCTGCCTGCGTCGGTTTGCTGGTCAGCGGGTCAGTCGTGGGTTTATTGAGTTCCGCATCCAGCGCAGCCTGCCGTTCCAGGCGGTCGATCTCCTTGCCGAGGTTGACGACGTCAGCTTCCATCTTTTCGTAGGTCGTGACATCCTCTGCTGCGAGCAGGCCGTCTGAACCTCGCTTGGTATCGAGAAATGCTTTGGCCGCATCCCACGCTTTGGCGCGCTTTTCGCGGAGTTCCTGAATCTGGTTCATGTATTTCTCTCCTTATTTCTGTAAAAGGTTGAGCCGCTGATACAGCGGCTCGGAAGGTTGCTTGTGTTCTGTTTTCGGGATCTTGCTCAGGAGTGAGTTCGTCACCGCGCGTCGGCTGAACTGGTAACTGTTGATTGGGATACCGCTTGGATCACCCGACTCGCGTGTCAGGATACCGTCCGCGAACCCAAGCTCGATCGCTTTCTGCGCGTTCATCCAGGTTTCGGCGTCCATGAGATTCGAAATCTTCAGCCTCGACATCCCTGTCTTCAGTTCATATGCTGAAATAATGCTTTCCTTTACCTCATCCAGCATGGCGATCGCTTTCTGCATTTCTTCGCTGTCGCCGATGGCTACCGTCAGTGGATTGTGCACAAACATCAAGCTCGTCGGCGCCATGAACACCTCTGTGCCTGCCATGGCGATGACCGATGCCGCGCTTGCGGCGATGCCGTCAATCTTGACGGTAACCTGGCCTTTGTACTCCATGAGCATGGTATAGATCTGGCTTGCGGCGACGCAATCGCCGCCCGGGCTATTGATGTAGATCATGATGTCACCATGACCCGCGTTGAGCTGTTCCCGAAACAGTTTCGGCGTGACGTCATCGTCGAACCAGCTCTCTTCGGCGATCACGCCGTCGATGGTCAAGATACGGGTGCCGTCTTCGTTTCGCACCCAATTCCAAAAATTTCTCAAGAAGAATCCTCCTGTCTGTTCGTTTTCTGCTTCTCGCGCTTTTGCGACGTTTCCGCGCTCGCACTACTGTTCGCAGGATCCAATTCGGGCGCGATCGTCCTTTGTTGTGGCGAACCGAGGAGCATCATCGCTCCGTTAATCAGATACAGATCCCCACCGAGCTCCGGCGCAATGCGATCGAGGTTTTCCAGCTCACGGATATCATTCGCGCTCATCCATCCGTTTTGCCGTGCGGTGGCATAGCCACTCATGCGAGATGCATAGTCGCCGCGCAAAAGGCCGTCCACGTTAAACCGAATGAAGTATTCCTGCTTCTCGCTCTCGCTGAACAGTACCCGGCACATGCTCTGTTCCCATCGCACGACCCAGGGATCGAGCGTGTATTTCACAAATTCCAACGACTGCTGCTCGATGTTGCTGAACGAAGATTTCTCCAAGTCCGCCAGCATGTGAGGTGGCACACGGAATATGCGCGCGATTTCGTTGATCTGGAACTTACGCGTTTCCAGAAACTGTGCCTGCTCCGGCGCGATCCCGATCGCCGTATACTTCATGCCCTCTTCGAGAACCGCAATCTTATGCGAATTCGCACTGCCCTGATATGCTGCGTTCCAGCTTTCCTTGACCCGAATGGGGTCCTTGATCGTACCGGGATGTTCCAATACGCCCGCAGGAGCCGCGCCGTTGGCAAAGAACTTCGCGCCGTACTCTTCCGTCGCGATCGCTAAGCCAATCGCGTTCTTCTCCATGGCGATCGGGCTTTAACCAATCAGGCCATCGAAACCTAGTCCGGGGATGTGAAGCACGTCTGTTGACGCTAGGTAGACGCGGCTATCCGAACCGAGCGTGGTGGGATCTTCCGACCCGCGCTGATACAAATAAAAAAGCCGGCCGTTATGATCACGGTCGACTGTCATTTTGTTCGGCA
>JBDKRF010000442.1:0-3205 GCA_039683525.1 Clostridiaceae bacterium | reverse complement strand
CAATCAGGGCGGCAGCGGCTACTGGCATAAATGCGGCCGCTGCAAGCTTTTGAATCAATAGAAGTGGGGGAACGGAGTTGGACTACATAGGAGAGATCATATCGGGCGTATTCGCACTCTTAGTCGTTTGGCTGGAAGTGCGCATGACCCGTGATCGAAAACAAGCGGAGAAGCGCGCCATAATTCGCGCAAAGGAATCGAAGCTCGCTATGAAAATGCAAGACGCGAGCTTGTCGCTATCGCTGGCTACGGCTATAGCTGTTGAGCGAGGTGAAACAAACGGCGAGATGAAGACTGCGCGGGAAAAGGCGAAAACCGCGCAGGAGGAATATGAAGATTTTGTCCACGAGCTTGCTTCGGAGCAGGCTACATCAATCTAGGAGGACCTGAAATGAATAAGAAACTGATTCTGGTATTGATCGCGCTCGTACTAATCGCGTTGCCCGCCGCCGCGCTGGCGGACACCGGTGGGACCGCCGACGCCACCGTCACCGACACCCTGATCGAGAACGCCGTGAACATCGCCGCAGCGTTTTTCGTTGCGCTGATCGGCGTATTCGGCGCGTGGCTGACCGCAAAACTCGGAAAAGCGACCCAGCTTGACACCGTGAACCACGCGCAGCAAGAGCTGATTAAGCTCGCGCAGAGTACGGTCGGCGAGCTGAAACAAACGGTCGTCGACGGTATGAAGGCCGCGCACAAGGACGGCAAACTGACCAAGGAAGAGATCGCGCAGCTTGGTCAACTGCTCTATGAGAAAACCACCGCGAAGCTTTCCGCTTCGGCGATGGAAGTGCTGACCGCTGCGCAGGTCGATATCTCCGCGCTGATCACGGGCACGGCGGAACAGCTGATTGCGGGTATGAAGTAAAAACAACAGCATAACGACCATGAGGAGCGTCTTTCGGGCGCTCCTTTTTTTTGATACGAGGAGGATGAAATATGGCGAAATACAGAACGATTCAGCAGGCATTTGAGTGCATCAAGGCGCTTGATGCGGATACCGCTATTACCTACCATGCGCTGAGGCAGTTGGTGGTTTCCGGGCAGATACCGAGCATGCGCATCGGGAAGAAATATGTGATCGACCTTGATGTGCTCGCAGCCTTTTTGGGGAAGCAAGTTTCACAGGATCACCCGCTTGACTTCACACCAGTTCTGAGTGATCTATAGTAAGCGAACGAAAGGAGAAGTACAATGGCTGCGATCAGAAAACGAACGGGAAAAACAGGTGATTCCTACCTGATAATTTCCAGCAATGGCAGGGATATGTACGGGAGACAGGTACGCAACAGCACAACATGGCGTCCGTCGCCAGATATGACTGCCGCGCAGATCAAGCGAGCTGTGAAAATTGCCGCTGCGGATTTTGATAAACAGTGTGAACAGGGCTTTAAGGTAGACGATAACCAGACGTTTGCGGAGTATGCCGAGTATGTTTTGAACCTGAAAGAAGCGAATGGGACGAAAAAAGGGACCCTTCGAGCTTCACGTCAGATGCTTGGGCGCATCAACGCGGTGCTGGGCAATGTTAAGCTTAAGGATATCCGACCGCAGCATCTGAATCTTTTTTACACCGAACTGAGTAAGAAAGGTCAGCGCATTAGCGGTCATTATGCTTATGTGCTGGACGCGGAGAAGTTCAAAGAAACAATTCGTAAGAAGTTCGGCTCGTTCGATAAGTATCATGAAAACGGCGGCCCCAGCTGTGCGACACTTGCGAAGATTTGCCGGGGTGAACACTGCGATTATGACCTAGCGATTCGATCTGCAAAGCAGCGTGGAGTCAGATTTAATGCTCTGTTTCGGGAAGAGAAGCAAATGGAGCCGCTTTCTGCAAACACGATCCATCACTATCACAACATGATTTCCATGATCCTTGCGCAGGCTGAGCGTGAAATGATTATCCCTTATAACTCCGCTTCCAAAGCCAGCCCTCCGAAGGTCATCCGAAAAGAACCGAATTTCATGCAAGTGGACGATGTAATGCGGATCATGGAATGTTTACAGCAGGAGCCGCTGATGTGGCAAGCTGTTATGATGCTCCTGATTGCCACAGGCGCGCGGCGCGGGGAGATCGCGGGACTGAAATGGAAGAATGTCGATTTTGAGAATGGTAGCATCCGGATTGATTGCGCCCTTCTTTACGGCTCAAAAACAGGTGTCTACGAGGAAACACCGAAAACAAGCGCCGGATACCGCACGATCGGAATACCCGGCGAGGTGATGGATTTACTGCGTCGGTATAGGGTTGAGCAAAACAAGCAGAAGCTACGGATGGGGGCAGAATGGGAACAAACGGGCTACGTTTTCACGAACGAAACTGGATGGTACATTCACCCTTGCACATTCTCTAGCTGGCCTAGTAACTTTGCAAAGAAAAACGGCTTGCCGCACATCAACCCACACGCACTGCGGCACACGCAGGCGTCGGTACTCTATAAGAATAACGTCGACCCGGTGACCATTTCCCGCAGGCTGGGACACAGCCGTGTTTCTACGACGCAGGACATATACTGCCACCTGCTTGAGCAGGCTGACGATACGGCGAGGGATGCAATTGGGCACGTGCTGTTTGGTGAAATGAAGAAACGGTCGCCGACGCCGGAAAAACAGAATGTTAAATAGTCGTGCAGGCGATACCATCCTCATTTATGAGCTTCGAGTAATCTACGGTTTAATTTCTAATTTTATTACTCCTCTGACCAATTACCTTTCAGAGGTGATTCAATCTGCATTTATTGCAGAAAAATATCGCATATGCTATACTAAATCATAATGGCAATATAGCATATGCGATATTGGAGGGGCAAAAATGACCTTTGCAGAATTTGTAATCGCAGTGCGAAGAAAGCTCGAGCTCAGCCAAAAGCAGCTCGCAGAAGCAGTAAATGTAAGCTTTTCCACAATAAACCGATGGGAAAATGGTCATGTTGTCCCAAGTAACTTAGCCGTAAAAAGCTTCTATGATTTTTGCGAAAATAATTTTATTGAAGTACCAGATGACCTGAAGTAAGTTTGCCGGTATTTACAATTATAAAGGATTTAGGGGGAACTTGAATATGGCACGGGCAGATTTACTGTGTGAGCTGATTAAGTATGGGCTCATAGGTGACAACTCCAGCTTTAGAAAAGCCGCTGAGGCTATTTGTGCTGAAGAACGCGCAAAACAGCATACAGTCCTTGCAAATAAAATCGAAGAACT
>JBDKRF010000441.1:0-4881 GCA_039683525.1 Clostridiaceae bacterium | reverse complement strand
CGCACGTCGCGAGCTCTGGACGTTTGTGCGACGTCTCAAGGGGCAATTCACCATTCTGCTCACGACGCAATATCTCGTGGAGGTAGAGGCGCTCAGCGACCGCGTAGGCGTGATGGCAAAGGGCAAGCTCGTCGCCGTCGGAACGGTGGCTGAGCTGATCGCGCAAACGGGCGCGAAAAACTTTGAAGATGCGTTTATCGCATTGGCGACAGAGACGGAGGCGATCGCATGAATGCCATGACTGCTTTTTCCGGTAGGAACATAAAAGAGATGCTGCGCGATCCGCTCAACCTCGCCTTTGGCCTCGGCTTTCCGGTGGTATTGCTGCTGCTGCTGACCGCAATCCAGCGCAACATCCCCGTCGACCTGTTTCAGCTGGATCAGTTGACACCGGGCATTGCGATATTCGGGCTTTCGTTTATCGCGCTATTCTCTGCAACGCTGATCAGCAAAGACCGCACGACGTCGTTCCTGATGCGGCTGTTTGCCTCGCCGATGCGCGCTAGCGATTATATTCTCGGCTATACGCTGCCGCTGCTGCCAATGGCGCTCGTGCAGGTGCTGCTCTGCTACGCGGTGGCAGGCGCGCTTGGCATGCATCTCACGGCAAACGTGCTGCTCGCGGCGATCGTCTCCCTGCCCGCGGCTGCGCTGTTTATCGGCATCGGCCTGCTCTGCGGCAGCGCGCTCAACGACAAGCAGGTTGGCGGCATTTGCGGGGCACTGTTGACCAACCTCTCCGCATGGTTGAGTGGAACATGGTTTGATCTCAATCTCGTCGGCGGTGTGTTCAAAAAGATCGCATACGCGCTCCCGTTTGCGCACGCGGTTGACGCGGGCCGTGCGGCGGTGAGCGGAGACTATGCCGCCATCATGCCGCATCTTTGGTGGGTGATAGCCTACGCGGTGGCGATGCTGGCCGCGGCGGTGCTGGTATTTCGATCTAAAATGCAACGGGATAATATTTAACAAAACGATAGAAACAAGAAAATCGGCGCGGATGATACCGCGCCGATTTTTTGTTTGCGTCGATTGGTTTATTTCGCGCAGTAGATCGCGATGGCGTCGCTCATGAGCTTTGCCGTACCTGCGCCAAACTGATCGAGGTTTTTTGTGAAGCGCTCGTCGGCGACGTACATCTGTCCCAGACCCGCGAGGATTTCATCGGTGCAGGCATAATAGCTTTCACTGATAAACGCTTTCCAGCGCGCAACCAGCGCCTGCACGCGTGCGTCCGCGGGCTCGGTTCCGAGCAGCGAGGCAAACGCAGAAAAAATCTCGTCAGACTCTTTCTGGAGCCTCGCTTTGTCCGCCTCGGTCCACTTCGCGGCGCGCTTTGTGCTCTCGCGATAGGCTTCGGTATTGCCCCAGCGCGATTTCGCTTCCTCGGCGTACTGCTCGCGCAGGGCGTCGATTTCGCTGGTATCAAACGGTTTGAATTCCATGGCTGTTTCTCCTTTCATGGCATTGGAGACGAGCTCGATGAGACGATCCAACCTATCACGCTTCTGCAACAGTAGCGTGCGGTGCTCCGTCAGCGCGCGATTCCGGTCAAACGCGGGGGAAGAGAGAATCTGCTCGATCTCGTGGAGCGGGAAATCCAACTCCCGATAGAACAAAATCTGCCAGAGCTTCTCTACCGCAGCGTCGTCATAATACCGATATCCGCTTTGTGCGACCTCGCTCGGCTGCAGAAGACCTAGCTTGTCGTAGTGATGCAGCGCGCGAATGGAAACGCCGGACAACTTGCTGAGTGATCCGATGGAATAACGCATCGTCTTTTCACCTCCTGATACTATCCTAAACCATGACGTTACGTCAGAGTCAACACTTTTTTGAAAAAAAGGACAAGAAACGGTTTCTCACGTTAACAAGGAATGCTGTTTGTGTTATGATCGGTGAAACGGACGGGTGAAGACACCCGCACGAAGGAGAACCGCGAATGGAACAACGGGAGTTATTGAATTTTTTGCACAGGTTGGAGTGCCTCAAGACCAACGGACGCCACAGCACGACAGTCGGCGGGATCACCGAGACCGTTGCCGCGCATTCCTGGCGGCTTTCGGTGCTTGCGCTTCTGGTTGCGCCGGAGTTTCCGGAGATTGACGGCAACAAGCTTATCCGCATGTGTCTGATCCATGATTTCGGTGAAGCGATTACGGGAGATATCCCCTCGTTTCTAAAGACAAAAGATCATGAGAAAACGGAGGACAACGCGGTGCAGACGCTGCTTGCGACGCTGCCGGAACCGCAAAGAGGGCAATTAAGCGCGCTTTTTTCGGAGATGGACGCGCTAGAAACGCAGGAAGCGCGAATATATAAAGCGCTGGATAAGCTGGAAGCGGTGATTCAGCACAACGAAAGCGACATCAGCACCTGGCTACCGCTGGAATACGACCTGCAGCAGACCTACGCGGTAGAGAACGCGAGCGAGTTTCCGTATTTAAAGCAACTACGCGCGCTGATGCTGGAAGATACGCTACAGAAAATTGAGAAGGATAAAAAGGAGAACGCATGAGCGATTATTTTGATTTGATTCAGCGGCGTGAGAGCTGCCGCAACTTTGACCCGAACCGCTCCGTGGAGAAAGAGAAACTGCAACGGTGTGCCGAGGCGGCTTGGATTGCGCCCTCCGCCTGCAACGGGCAACCGTGGCACTATCTGATCGTGACCAACCCTGAGCTTGCGGAGAAGCTTCGACCGCTGATGATGGAACTGAACATGAATAAGTTCGTCAAGAACTGTCCGGCGTTCGCGGTCGTGTTGGAAGAAAACACCATATTGAAAGTTTCGCTTTCGCAGAAGTTCAAGGATCAGGACTTTGCGCCGATCGATGTTGCGTTTTCCGCGTCGCAGTTTTGCTATGCAGCCACGGAGCAGGGGCTTTCCACTTGCATCATCGGCTGGCACAATGAGCAAAAGATTCGCGATCTGTTCGGGTTACCGAAGAGCACGCGCGTTCGGCTGATCCTCGCCATCGGCTACGCGGCAAACGACACCCTGCGGGAGAAGAAGCGTAAACCCATCGAAGAAGTGATCACGTTTTACGAGTAAGTTGGAGAGATGCTATAAGCGGCGCGCAGAGATGCACGCCGCTTTTGTTTGCGTTACGAAGCTGGTTTGAGGGTGACGATGGTGAGCTCCGGCGGATTGCCGAGGCGCGGCAGCCACAGCGGCTTTTGCGCGAGCCCGCGGCTGATGATGAGCGTTTGATTGCCGAAGTCATACCGCCCGCCACCATACTTCGGGAAGAGGCCCTGCCCCGGCGCATAGAGGCCGTTGAGCACGTGCGGAATGATGATCTGCCCGCCGTGCGTGTGTCCGGAAAGCATGAGGTCGAACCCGTAATGCAGATAGGACTCCACACCGTTCGGCACATGGATAGCAAGGATGGAATAAGTATCGTCCTTGCGCTGCGAACCCGCTTTGGCGATTTGCGCGAGCTGCCTAGCCTTGCCACCTTGACCGTCGTCGACACCGAAGATCTGAACGCGTGTTTCGTTGACGGTTACCATTGCGGAATCTCCTGCAAGAACCGGAATATCGGCCTCGCGCAACAGATTGCGAATCATACCAAGTTCACCGGACTTGTATTCGTGATTGCCGGGTACGAAATAGCAATCGTAGCGTCCGCTGAGCGCGTCGATCAGCTCGATTGCATGCTGGTCGATCCCGTCTTGATGATAGATATCGCCCAATAGAAGCACGACGTTTGGCGCTGCATGGTCTAAAGCGGAGATGAGATCGCACTGCTTTTTTCCATAGAGTGCGCCGTGTAGATCGCTGATGATCGCAATGCGAACTTCATCGTGGATGCGATCGTCCATGATTTCATATGTGCGGGTGATAAACCGCGCCTTCGTGCCCCAGTTGAGCAGCGCAAGAAGCGCGGTAAAGGAAGCAAAAAACGCGCAAGCACGCTTCATGAAGCGTTTTTGCGGTGTGGGTTTTGGCGATTGATCTGGTCTTTTGGAGCAATTGTTCATTTGATCCATATGACTTGAGTATAACAAACCTTGTTTGTCGCGGCTAGAGCTGGCACACGTTTTCTACGGAAATGACATATTACGGTCGTAAATCCAAATTGGATCAGAAGCGAACGGAACCATTCAGTCCCGAACACAAGAAACAAAAGACGAGCCGCTCGTAGGAGCGGCTCGTCGTATTGACAGGATGTCGTACCGTTAGCTTAGGGTTGCGAAGGTTGCAAAGACATAACCCACGGTCGTGGTGTTATATTGAATCTTGTACCAGTCGCCTTCTTTGCCGAGGTAGGTGAAGGTCGCACCAAGGCTTCCCTTGCCAATGCGTGCACTCGACGTGCTGGCACTTGCGCGCACGTTGATCGCGTATTGGCAGTTCGCAATCGTCACCTTGGTCGGCGTTGACGTGGTCGGCGTTGCGGTTGCACCCGGCGCGGGCGTTGTCGTACCATTGGCCGAGGTGTAGGACGAACTGGTCTTCGAGGCTTTGATGTAGCTGGCCCAGATGTACGCCTTCGTGGTGTTGTTGTACTGGATCAGATACCAGGAGCCGGTCTTACCGAGAATCTTAAACGTATCGCCAATATAGGCAAATCCGACGAGCTTGCTGAGTCCGCTCGCGCTGGCGCGAACGTTGACTCTGCGCTTGAAGTTCGCCGCAACACCGTAATTATACTCGGTGTTGGTCACGTTGATCTTGATGGCGACCGACTTGCCATCCGCGGTTGCGGTGATGGTCGTTTCGCCAAGAGTAAGACCCTTGAGTAAACCGGATGTGGCGTCTACCGTAGCAATCGCGGGACTCGAGGAAGCCCACGTGACGGTCGAAGCGGTTGCGTTCGCCGGAAGAATGGTCGCCTTGAGGTAGGTGGAGTCATTCGCGAGCAGATCCAGCGAG